>NZ_JASJXG010000032.1:0-57842 GCF_035018765.1 Variovorax sp. RTB1 | reverse complement strand
GTCATCGAACGGGCAGGGGAGTTGACGATGGTCAGGCCGGGCCGCTTCATGCCGAAATCCGCCTGGCTGTGCGTCGCAACGCTGCTGTTCCTGTGCGTGTGCGTCCTGGCAGCGAGCGGATGTGCCGCGGGCATGCCGGCGCCCCAAGGCGGGGTCATGCCATCGAGCGACGATACGGCCGATGGCTGGCGCCTGGGTGTGATCGTGCGGCTCGGCGATGCGTTGCCCGACCCGGGAACGTTGGAAGATGATTGCCGCATCGCGCTGGTGCCCTCGGTGCGCGCGGCCGGCGCATTTGCCGAAGTGGCCTATCGACAGGGGCGGCGATCGCGCTTGCGCATCGTCTTGCTCGACCGCGATCGCGCGTGGGCGGTGGGCGACGAGGCCTCCATCGACCTGCGTGATTGCCGGCAGGCGGCGGTGCCGCCTTCGACGCCGCTGTCTAAAGCACCCACTAAAGCACCAGCGACAGCGCCAGCGTCAGGATCAATCCCATCACCGAGATCACCGTCTCCATCAACGACCACGTCTTGATGGTCTCCATCACGGTCAGGCCGAAGTACTCCTTGACCAGCCAGAAGCCCGCGTCGTTCACATGCGAGAAGAACAGCGAGCCGGCGCCCACGGCCAGCACCACGAGCGACAGATGGTTGGGCGACAGGCCGACGGCCAGCGGCGCGACGATGCCGGCGGCGGTGACCGTGGCCACGGTGGCGGAGCCGGTCGCGAGGCGGATCAGCACCGCGACGATCCAGCCGAGCAGCAGGGTCGACAGGCCGGCGGCCAGGGCGATCTTGGCGATGGCCAATCCGGTCCCGCCGTCGACCAGCGCCTGCTTGAAGCCGCCGCCGGCGCCGACGATGAGCATGACGCCGACGACAGGCAGCAGGCTGGCGCCGATTTTCTTGGCCAGCACCGTGGGCGTGAAGCCGACCGAGGTACCGAAGGTCACCATCGCCAGCAGCACCGCGATCAGCAAGGCGAACACCGGGTCGCCGATGAAGTCGAGCGCGGGCCGCAGCGGCGCCGTCTTGTCCATCCAGATGTCGGCGCCGGCCTTGATGAGCATCAGCGCCAGCGGAGCCAACAACGTGATCAAGGTCCAGGTGAAGGTCGGGCTGTGCGTCGGCTTCGGGTCCTCATCCTTGCCACCCGCGGTGCTGCCCGATGCGCTCGATGCACTTGCAGAGGACACCGCCAGGCCGGCACCCGCAGCGCCGATCGGCACCATGCGCGCCGCGAGCAGGCCGAACAGCGGCCCTGCGACGGCGACGGTCGGGATGGCGATGAGCAGCCCCAGCGCCAGGGTCACGCCGACATTGGCATGAAGAATCGCAATGGCCGCCAACGGGCCGGGGTGCGGCGGGATGAATCCGTGCAGCACCGACAGGCCGGCCAGCGCCGGGATGCCGAGTCGCATGGCCGGGCCCTTGGAGTGGTGCACCGCGAGCATGACCACCGGGATCAGCAGCACCAGCCCGATCTCGAAGAACATCGGGATGCCGATGATGCTGGCGACCAGCGCCATCTTCCAGGGCAGCGTTGCCGGGCGACCTTGCAGCAGCGTGTCGACCACTTTCTCGGCACCGCCGGAATCTGCCAGCAGCTTGCCGAGCATGGCCCCGAGTGCGATCAGCACGCCGACATAGCCAAGCACGCCGCCGACGCCGGCTTCGTACGAGGCCGTCACCTTGTCGAGCGGCAGTCCCGAGCCGACACCGACGAACAGAGCGCCGATGGTCAGCGCCAGAAACGCGTGCATCTTCAGCCACACAATCAGCAAAATCAGAATGCCGATGCCGACGGCAGCGACGATCAGCACTTGCGTGTCGTGCGCGTTCAGCGGTTGGTGCATGAGGTCTGCGGGGTTCATGGGGCTGCTCCTTTGGTGATGTCGAGGCCGAGCATCTTGATGACGGTATCGGCGATCTCCGATGGCGCGGGGCCGACGTCGACGCGAATCGCGGGCTCTTCGGCACCGGGCTCCTGCAAGTCGGCGAACTGGCTGTCGAGCAGCTTGGTCGGCATGAAATGACCATGTCGTGCGGCCAGGCGCGCAGCGATGGTTTCGTACGACCCGTGCAGGTAGATGAACACGACGCCAGAACCGCGTCGGTCGATGGTGTCGCGATAAGAACGCTTCAGCGCAGAGCAGGTGATCAAACCGCTACCGCCGGCGTCGAGGCGCTCCCCGACCCAGTCGGCGACCTTCTCCAGCCAGGGCGCGCGGTCGTTGTCGTCGAGCGGATGCCCGGCCTTCATCTTCTCGATGTTGGCCGGCGGGTGCAGTGCATCGCCCTCTTCGAAAGGCCAGCCCAGGCGGCCGGCAAGAAGGGCCGCGACGGTGGTTTTGCCGCAGCCTGAAACGCCCATTACCACCAGCACCACCGGTTGGGGGATGGGCGGCTTTATCGGCAAAGTCAGCGGCAGTGGCAGCGGTGAGGTATCTCTGGTGCTGGTTTGAGTTGTCATTGTTCTTCCACTTGCTTGGGTCACTCGGGTCGGTATTGAACATAGCACCAGGGGCGCGATGCTGCCGTCGGCCTCCCATATTTCTCCCGAATCGGCGGCCACCATCGCCCGATGAACCCAACCGAAACACGCGGCGCCTGGCTGCTTTTCAGAGCAAGCCTGGCGCTGGCATTCGTCGCGAGCCTGATGGCGTGCGCGGCGCCCAAGGACGGTGACGGCATGCGTTATCACACGAGTTCCGGCAAGGCACCGTTGCTGGATGTGCCGCCCGATGTCGCTCAACTCTCCCGATCGGGGTCAGACGCACGGCCCAAGTCGGTGGCTGCAAGCGCATACGCTTCCGAGAGGGCTCAGCCATTCGTGCAGCCGACGGCAGTGCGCGCTGTCGGCGATATCAAGCTCGAAGGCGACGGCACCGACCAATGGCTGTCGATCGGCCGTTCGCCCGACGCGCTGTGGGAGCCGCTCAAATCGTTCTGGCAAGAGAGCGGATTTTTGTTGAGCATCGAAGACCCCGCGCGCGGCGTCATGGAAACCGATTGGGCCGAGAGCCACGCCAACGTGCCCGGCGACCTGGTGCGCGACGCGATGGGCAAGCTGGTCGATTCCCGCCATTCGACCGGTGAGCTCGACATCTTTCGCACGCGGCTGGAACGCACGGCCAGCGGCACGGAAATTTTCGTGACGCACCGCGGCATGCATGAAAACGTTCGGGATACGCCCGGCACACCGGCTGGCTGGCAGGCACAGCCGGCCGACATCGCGCTCGAAAGCGAATACCTTCGCAAAATGATGCTTGCGCTCGGCAGCGCGCCCACGGCTGGCACCGCGAAGGTCGCGGTGCCGCAACGGATCGTGAAGGGTGACATGAAGAGTGATGCGACCACGGGCCGGAGCACGCTCGAGCTTGTCGAAGGCTTCGATCTCGCCTGGCGGCATGTCGGCCTGGCCCTCGATCACGCGGGCTTCACTGTCGAAGACCGTGACCGCCGGACGGGCACCTACTTCATCCGTTTTGTGCCGCCACGGCCGCCCGGCGCGGAGCCGGGGCTCCTTACCAAAATGGTCGAGTACGTCAAACCTTCGCCTGTCGAAAAGCCCTTGAAGCTCGGCATCCAGGTTCGCAGCGAAGGCGAGGCCAGCACGGTTTCGGTGCTGACGGAGGCGGGGGCGCCGGAGCAATCGGCAGTGGCGCAGCGCATCGTGCAGGTGTTGGCCAGCGACCTGCGCTGAGCACCAGTTAGGCGCCCGTCCACGCGCCGACAAGGCGCGCCGACAAAGTGCGCGAAACTAGGGGGATGCTGGTCCGCCTCCGCCGCCGCTTTGTCAAAGGTCTCACGATCAATGGACGCTTGTTCCTGCTCGTCCTTGCGGTGGCGATTCCGTTCTCGATCTTCCTTGCAACGACGGCATTGCTGCAGGCGAGGCAGGAACGCGAACAGGTCCGACAGGAGATGTTGAGCCTGGCGCGCCTCACCTCGGCCCGACTGGACGACCACGTCGGCGACATCGGTCAGTTCCTCGGCGTGCTCGCGGAAGTCGTCACTCCCGAGTCTGGAGGCAATGCCGCCAACGATGCATTGTTGAGGGGCCTTGCGTCGCGCAGGCCCGCACAGATCAACAACGTTGCCGTTTGGAGCGCGAACGGTGAGTTGACAGGCTCGGCCGAACAGCAATTGCGCCTGACCGGACTGAACGTTGCTCAGCGATCGTTTTTCAAGCAAGCGGTGGCGGGTGCCGACCTGCCTGTGGAAGCGCCGATCCTCGCCGCATCCAACGGCGAACAGGTCGCCGTCTTTGCAACCGCGGTTCGGCGGCAGGGCCGGGTGGTGGGCGTGGTGACCGCGACCGCACGTTTGCGGCTGTTGCAGGCGCTGGTATTGCCGGCCGGTGGCTTGCCGCCCGGTGCGGTCATCACCGTGCTCGACCATGATGGCGTCATTCTGGCGAGGTCGCTCGACCCGGCGCGCTGGATTGGCAAAAGCCTGGGTGCCGGGTTCGTGGCAAGCACCGTGGCCGCCAACCTGGTGGACAGCGTGCGAGACGGCCCCAGTGCCGACGGGGTATCGCGCATCGGTGGCCTTACCGCATCGCGGCGCGTGCCTTGGTTCGTCTACGTCGGCATTCCGAACGAGATCGCGCTGGCGCCGATGAAGCGACATCTGGCGCAGACTTTCCTGGCGGGTCTGGCGATGTTGCTGCTGGGCCTGACCGCTGCAGCAGTGGCCGGCCGTCGCATTTCGGCGCCGTTGCGCCAGTTGAGCGATGACGCAGCGCGGCTCGAGCAGGGCCGTTTCGATCATCGGAGCAGCGTGTCTCAGGGCGGCGAAATCGGCCAGCTCGCGAGCGCGCTGAATCGCATGTCGGACTCGTTGCAGGAGCGCACGGCCTTGCTGGAGGCGAGCCGGTTCCAGCTTCAACAGATCACCGACAACCTGCCCGCGATGATTTCGTACCTCGACGCGCAGCAGCGCTTTCTATTTGCCAACAACGTTTTCAAGGAATTGCTGGGTGTCGATACCCATGCCCTGATAGGCAAGAGTCTCGTAGAGGTTTATGGTGAGGCGGAATACGCCATCTTCCGCAAGGACATCGAAGCCTGTCTAGGCGGCCGCCGGATAGCCTACGAGCGCGAGATCCAGACCCTGGCGGGACCGCGTCGCGCGGAAGTAACTTTGATCCCGCATCGGGACGCCGACCATACGGTGGTCGGCCTGTTCGCGCTCACGCTCGACGTTACGGCCAGCCGCGAGGCCACCGCCTTGCGCGCCCGCATCGAGGAGCGGCTCAGCCTGGCGCTCGAAGGATCGGGGTCGGCACTTTTCGACCTCGACGTAAAGCGCAGCCGCATCTATCAAAGCGCGCAGGCCGCGACGATGCGCGGCGAGCCGGCGCTGGAAGAGACGACGAGCCTTGCCGTGTACATGAATCGCGTGCATCCCGACGATCGCGACTGGCTCACTCACTGCTTCGAAGCCGCGCTCAAGGGTCGCACGGCGACATTCGATGCCGAGTTCCGAATGGCGACCCGCGCGCTCACCTGGATCTGGATTCGCGGCCTGGGGCGCGTGGTCGAACGCGACGCGCAAGGCATGGCGATACGCCTCGCCGGCACAGGCGCGGACATCACGCCACGCAAGGCCGCCGAAGAGCGGCTTCGCTATCTTGCCGAGAACGATGCGCTGACAGGCCTGCCCAATCGCGCCCTGTTCGACGAGCGCCTGAAAGGACTGTTGCTGAGCCGGGGCGGGCCACATCGGACGTCGGCACTCATGTTCCTGGACATCGACTACTTCAAGAGCGTGAACGACACCTTCGGCCACGAGGCTGGGGACAAGTTGCTGGTGGCTTTTGCTGCGATTCTCAAGGAGTGCGTACGGCCGAGCGACACGGTCGCGCGTCTTGCGGGCGACGAGTTCACCATCATTCTGAATGACATCTCCGGCGTGTCCGAAGCGACCGCGGTGGCGCAACGCATCGTCGAAAGGGTGCGAAAACTGCGCGGCTTCAGCGATGCGCAGGGCGGAGGCTCGGGCGTGTCGACAAGCATCGGTATCGCGTTTCGCGGGCCGAACGACAACGACGCAGCAGTGTTGCTCAGACGCGCCGACGCGGCCTTGTATCAGGCCAAGCGCAATGGTCGCGACAGCTTCGTGTGCGACACCACGCACGCTGACGATGCCATCGAAGCGACCAGTGAAGAAGTCACGGTGGATGCCGTGGATGCCGCGGACGGGTCTGGAGCGTCGGAGCAGGCACGACGCGACAGATAAAGCGCGACCGAGATGCAGGCCAAGGTCAGCCTATGGTCATGCTTAGCCCGCAGAATCTGGCGCTCTGCGCCGCGATTTCCATGGACACACCGCATGCAATCCTTTCCTGACGGATTCAGAGCGGTGGTCATCGGCGCATCGGGAGCGATAGGCGCGGCGATGGTGCGGCAACTCGAAGCCGATCCGCGCTGCGGCAGCGTGATCGGACTCGGGCGGAAGACTTTGCCATCCATCGATTTCAACGACGAAGCGAGCGTGGCCGCGGCCGCCGCCGCTATGGCATCTCGCGGTCCATTCCATTTGGTCGTGAACGCAGCCGGCGTACTGCACACGACCCGCTTCGCACCCGAAAAGCGTTTGTCTCAACTGGACTTCGCCCAAATGGCCGAGACCTTTCAAGTGAATGCCTTCGGGCCCGCGATGGTGCTGGCAAAGTTCGCACCGTTGCTCGACCGCCAACGCGCCGTATTGGCCGTGGTCTCGGCCAAGGTCGGCAGCATCGAAGACAACCGTTTGGGCGGCTGGTATAGCTATCGCGCGTCGAAGGCGGCACTCAATATGTTGCTCAAGACGGCAGCGATCGAAGTGCAGCGCGCGCAACCGAATGCCGTACTGGTGGCGCTGCATCCGGGCACCGTGGATTCGGCGTTGTCGGCGCCGTTTCGGGGTGCCGAAATCGGTCGTCCGGCAGCGGCCGCGGCGGCAGATCTGTTGCGCGTTATCGATGGTTTGAAACCGGAGCACACCGCCAGCTTCTTTTCGTACACCGGCGAGCGATTGCCTTGGTGAGTGAGGGTGGCCGGGCCAAGGCGTGCCTATGTCAGACGGCCTGTTCGTCGGATGGCATACGACGCATGTCAGAAGATGACCACGTCGGCACCGCCACTTTGGCTGATTGAAAAAGAACTATAAAGTAGTACATCTTGGGCCTAACGAAAAAGGCCCGATGGACGATCAAGACTCCTTTCTGCAACATCTTCGCGACGACCTTGCCGGTCGGCGTCGCGCGACCGCTGCCATCCGCGCAAAGATCATCGAGGCGCTGGGCGACAAGCTCTGTGGCAGCGGCACCGGCCCCAAGGGCGACGACCTCGCTGCGTTCGCTACCGCACAACAGCAAGAGAGGATGTCTGCGGCGCGGCTGCGTGCCTATTTCGCCAACCTGGCGGACCGCGTGATCCGAAGGGTGCGAGACCGGTCGTCCTGACCACTGTTTCACAACCACCGTCATACTCGCCCGTCCCAAAATTTTCGGTGACGGAGGTATTCCATGTCAGGTGACGGTTTTCATGCTCACGGCCCGCACGACCACGTGCTCGAACATCCCGCAGGCGACCATGGCCACAAAGCCGCGGACGACGACGCCGCGCCGCACTCGGGTCGTCGCACCATGACCGATCAGATCGCGGTGTGCACCGCAATCATCGCCACTGTTGGCGCTATCTTTTCGTACATGGGCGGCCTGACGCAGGCGAACGCCGGGCTCTACAAGAACAATGCCGGCATCAAGAAGACCGAGGCCTCCAATCAGTGGAATTACTACCAGTCCAAGAGCACGAAACAGTCGCTTGCGGAGTTCGCGCGCGATATGTCGCCTGAGGATCGCAGGGCCACATGGCAAGACAAGGCGGTGCGCTACGAGCGCGAGAAAGCCGAGATCCAGCTCGTGGCCCAAAAGCTAGAAACAGATGCCACCGACTGGGATCATCAATCCGAAACGCAAATGCACCAGCACCACCGTTGGGCCCAGGCGACCACTGCGCTGCAAGTCGCCATTGCGTTGGCGGCGATGGCTTTGCTGACCCGCAAGAAGTGGTTGGAGTGGGGCATGTTCGGCGTGGCCGGTATCGGCCTGGTGGTCGGCGCGCTGGCAATGCTGCACATCTGACTGCATCCCATGGATGACGCTATCAGCGTCTAGGATCGGGCGATGAACGATTCGCCACGCCTGCCGGGCCACCGGTTCCTGCATTCGCCCGGTCCGACCCGGGTGCCCGACGAAGTGCTGCACGCCATGAGCCGGCAGCCGATGGACCTGTCCGACCCGCGGCTCGACAACTGCATCGCCGCCTGCGAAGCCGGACTCAAGCGGCTGCTGCAAACCTTAGCGTCCGACGTCTACTTTTACGCCGCCAACGGCCACGGGGCATGGGAGGCGGTCATCGCCAATCTTGTGGCGCCGGGCCAGGCCGTGCTGGTACCGGGCACAGGGCACTTCTCCGAATCGTGGGCCGTGCAGACCGAGGCGATGGGCGGCCGCGTGATTCGCACGCCCTGGGTCGAAGGCTTGCCGATCGATCCGGCCGAGATCGAAGCGGTGCTGCGCGCCGATGAGGCGCATGAGATCACCGCCGTCTTCGTGGTGCACACCGACACGGCCAGTGGCATCACCAACGACCTGGCGGCGCTGCGTGCGGCCATCGACCGGACTGGGCACCCGGCGCTCTTTGTCGTCGACGTGGTGGCTTCGCTCGCGGCGGCGCCGTTTGCCATGGACGCATTGCGGGCAGACGTGGCGCTCGGTGCCAGCCAGAAGGGCTTGATGGTGCCGCCGGGGCTGGCGTTCGTCGCAGCCAATGCGCGCGCCATGGACGCCTCGCGCCTCAACACCACGCCACGGTTCTATTGGGACTGGCAACGGCGGCAGAGCCCGCTCGCCTACCGCAAGTTTTGCGGCACGCCGCCGCAGAGTCTGGTCTTTGCGCTGGAGGCATCGCTCGGGTTGATCGCGCTCGAGGGCATCGAAGCAGTGTTCGCGCGCCATCGGCGCATTGCCGACGCGGTACATGCCGCGGTCGCGTGCTGGAGCGAAGCGGGCGCGCTGAGTTTCTTTGCTACGGTGCCATCGTCGAGGTCGGTGTCAGTCACCACGATCGCGGTGGGCGAGGGCGTCGATCCTGAGGCGCTGCGAAGCATTGCACGCGAGCGCTTTCAGGTCGCAGTGGCCGGCGGTCTCGGGTCGCTTACGGGGCGCGCGTTTCGCATCGGCCATCTGGGCGATATGAACGAGGCCATGATCCTCGGCTGCCTCGCCGGCATCGAAGCAGCGATGACGGTACAGGGCATTCCGTTCGGCCGCGGCGGTGTCGATCGCGCTATATCCCGGCTTTCCCAGCTGTCCTGACTTTCCCCTTTGGCGGCAGGCAATCGATTCATGCCGTGAATCAAAGGTCGGTCTGACGGGTCGATCTGAAAATGACGGTGCATGAGCAAAGTTGCACCGGTATCTCTCCGTCATCCCCTTCCAATCGACTCGTTGCAGCCTGATCAAGCGCGCCAGCCACGCGCGTCGCGAACCACATGCCCCGCACAGTCCGCCACGGTGTTGATCGTCGACGACAACGATATCAACCGGCGCCTGCTGCAAGCACTGCTCAAGCCCGAGGGCTACACCATTCAGTGCGCTGGCAGCGGACCCCAGGCGCTCTCTTTCATTGCCGAGTGCGCACCCGATCTCATCCTGCTCGACGTCGCAATGCCCGGCATGGACGGCTATGCCGTTGCAAAGAAACTGAAGGCCGATGTCACCACCTGCGACATTCCCATCATCATGGTCACCGGAAGGGTCGACGCGAACTCGCGCCTGGCTGGCCTGGAAGCAGGCGCCGAAGAGTTCCTGACGAAGCCGATCGATCGTGCCGAGTTGTGGCTGCGCGTACGCAACCTGCTTCGCCTGAAAGCGTCGAGCGATTTGCTGCGCCGGCATACCGAGTCGCTCGCGAGCCAAGTGCAGGCGCGCAACGCGGATCTGCAGCGATTTCGTACGGCGATGAACGCCACCGCCGACGCGATTTTTCTGGTCGACCGCCAGACCATGCGTTTTGTCGAGGTCAACACGACCGCCTGCGAACTGCTCGGCTATTCGCGTGCAGAGATGTTCGAGCGCGGGCCGGCGAACCTGGGCAACGTCACGGTCCAACAGATTGAAGGCGTATTCGATGCGGTGATTGACGGACTCGGTCCGACCCAGCAATCGGAAGTCGATCTGCGCCGCAAGGACGGGAGCATCGTGACGGTGGAAGTCGAGCGACTGGCCCAGCGGTTCGGCAACAGCTGGCTCATCGTGGCGCTGGTGCGGGACGTTGGTGAACGGAAAGCCACTGAGCGCCAGTTGCATCGGCTTGCGAACTACGACGCGCTGACCAATTTGCCGAACCGGTCGCTGTTTTACGAAACGCTGCGCAACAACGTGAGCCCGAGTGCTGGTGGCACAGCGCCGCTGGCGGTGCTGATCGTCGACCTGGACCAGTTCAGGAACGTCAACGACACGCTGGGTCACGCCATCGGTGACGAACTGTTGCTGCACTTCAGCGCACGGCTGTTGCGTTGCATTACCCGACATGACGCGATCGGTCGGCTCGGTGGCGATGAGTTCGGCCTGATGTTGACACTGGACGCGCTGGCGCCGAGCGCCTGCGCGGTGGCCGAAAAAATACGCGACGTGCTTCGCGCACCATTCGATCTGCAGGGCCACGAAGTGGTCCTGACGGCGAGCATCGGCATCACTTTTTATCCGGAAGACGCGACGGACGCCGAAACGCTGCTGAAGTACGCCGACATCGCGATGTACCGCGCCAAGAAAACCGGGCGCGACACGTGGTGCTCTTTCACAGCGCAGATGAACCTGGACGCAATAGCCCGGCACGATCTCGAAATGGCATTGCGGCGAGCGGTCGATAACGACGAGTTCGTCATCTATTACCAGCCCAAAGTGCGCCTGAGCGACGGCACGGTGTCAGGTCTGGAAGCTTTGTTGCGATGGCAGCGGCCGGGTCATGGCCTGATCTCACCCAGCGCTTTCATCCCCATGATGGAAGAGTGCGGTTTGATCGTACGCGTCGGCAATTGGGTGATCGACACCGTGTGCCGACAGATCGGCGAGTGGCGTCGCTCGCCGATCGGCAAGGTCGCAGTTTCGGTCAACGTGGCGGAGCGTCAGTTCGTCGAGAGCGATCTCGCGAAGCACGTTGTACTGGCGCTGGCACGCAACGAGATTCCGGCCGATCTGCTCGAACTCGAGCTCACCGAAGGCTCGCTCATGTCTAACACCGAGCGCACGCTCACGAGCCTGCAGGAGCTGAAGCAGCAGGGCGTGAAGATCTCGATCGACGACTTCGGCACCGGCTATTCGAGCCTGGCCTATCTCAGGCGTTTTCCGATCGACAAGTTGAAAATCGATATCGCTTTTATCAGGGACATCATCGCCACGCCCGACGACGCCGCCATCACGCTGGCGATCATCCGGCTCGCACACAATCTCAAGCTGGAAGTAATAGCCGAAGGGGTGGAAACCGCGGCGCAGCTGGCGTTCTTGAGGCACCACGGTTGCGAGCAGATTCAGGGCTACTATTTCAGTGCGCCGCTGCCGTTGCTGCAGACCGAAGCGTTGCTGCGAGAAGGACTTTCGTTGTCGATGCCACCGATCGTCAGGCCGACCAGGAACGTGCTGCGTCTGTGCTGAGCAGACAACAGATAGAGGTCCTCAGGCCTCGGTCTTGAGGAGGCCGCGGATGTTCATTGCAGCGAGGCAAAACTGCAAAGCCAGTAGGGCATAAGCCGAAGTGTGGATGCCCCAAGCAACCCACAACACGTTGCTTAAAAGGAAAATCCAGAAACCCACGTTGCGCCTCGGCTTCGAGCTGGAAGCCACCAGCCATGCGGCGACCACCGACGCCGCGAACGCGGGCCATTGAATGAGGGAGAGCAGGTCCAAAGCGGGATGTCCGGTGGGCGACGCTGCGGTCGCTGTGATTGCAGGAATCGCTTGTCCGTAGGCGATCAGGCAATGAACCCCGCCCGATGCGCCGCCCTTGTGCGCGGCCATCGCACAAAGCTGTGGTCGCCGCCCTACGTCGTTGCTTTGTCGAACCCCACGTGGCGAATCGGCTGGATGCGGTGCACGCGACGTTGCAGAGCAAAGCGGTGGGCGCACGGGGAGCAGCCTAGGGCAGCCCGCCAGGTCAGCCCTCTCGCTGCACTGCCAGCGGCCGGATTTCCAGCCCGTGGCGAGGCAACAAAAACGCCAGCGCGACGATCGCCAGGCTGATCGCGAGCATCGTGACGAAGGTGAGATGCAGCGAACCCGCGAGCGTCAGCCGAATTGCCATTTCGCTGGCAGGAGAAGTCAGCGTCCCCTGCAGCAATTGGCGCAGCTGGTCTTCGGTGAACAAGCCCGCGCCACCAGCCGTTCCGGCTTGCGTCAGCCCGTAATTGAACACCGCGCCGAAGAAGGTCGCTCCCAACGCGCTGCCCAGGTTGCGGGAAAAAATGTTGGAAGCCGTGGCGCTGCCGCGCTGCGTGATCTCGACCGATTCCTGGATCAGGATGAGCGAACTCAGGCTGAGCAATCCCATGCCGAGCCCCACCAGAAACGATCCGACGCCGGCGATGTACACGGATGTCTCCGGCCCCATCGTCGCGAAGGCGAGGGCACCGAACGGCACCAGCACCGACCCCGTCAACACGAGGCGCCAAAGGCCGAAGCGCTGAAAGGTTCGCGATGCGAGCGTGGCACCGATGGGCCAGCCGAGCATCACCATCGTCAACGCCAGGCCGGCGACGACCGACGAATGTTTCAGCACCACCTGCACGTACATCGGCAAGAACGTGGTGATGCCGATCAGCGCCATGCCCGACAGAATCGCAGCGCCGTTGACCGTGGCGATGACGCGGCGGCCCCACAGCTGGAAAGACACCATCGGATCGGGCGCGCGCCGCTCTTGCATCACGAAGAGTCCCACCGTGATGACGAACACCAGCGCCCAGCCCATCGCGGCGCCCTCGTGGCCGAGCCCGAACTCGGTGAGCGCAATCATCAGGGCCGCGATGCCGAGCGTGAACAAAAACGCGCCGATCAGGTCGATCGAGCCGCGCCGTGCGATCGGTGCTTCGCGCAAGAAAAGCCAGAAGCCGGCCGCGGCTGCGATGCCGATCGGCACGTTCATCCAGAAGATCCAGCCCCACGACAGCTTTTGCACGATGAGCGCGCCGAGCATTGGTCCGAGCACCGCGGAAATGGCCCATACGCTGGCCAGGTAGCCCTGTACCTTGCCGCGTTCGCGCACCGGATACAGATCGCCGACGATGGTGAGCGCCACCGGCTGCACGGCGCCCGCGCCGACGCCCTGAATAAGCCGGAAACAGATCATGGCGGGCATCGACCACGCGAAACCGGCGAGTACCGAACCCAGCAGAAAGATCGCGATGCCGATCAGCATCACGGGCTTGCGGCCATACACGTCGGAGAGTTTGCCGAAGACCACGGTCATCGCTGTTTGTGCCAGCAGAAAGGACGCGAAGACCCAGCTGTAAAGATGCAAGCCGCCGAGCTGCGACGCGATTTGCGGCATGACAGTCGAGACGATGGTGGCCTCGATCGCCACCATGGCCATCGAGGCCATGACCGCGGCGATCACCAGCGGGCGATGGGTTGTCTTTACGGATTCGGCGGGAGATGTCATTTCGGTCCCGCGAACGTCGATCGATTCGACGCCGAGCGGCGGCATACATCCTATCGGCGAGCGTCGGCCCTTGCCGACGCTGGGGCTCTCGCACCTTATCGGGTCAGATGCGCGCCACGGCCCATTGCGAAACGCGTTCAAACACCGACATCGCCTTGAGCTCGTCGTGCCGGCGGATTTTGGCGAGGCGTGCCGTCCGCAGTGCAGCAACGGATTCGAGTGCGCGGGCGACGGCTTCGGACGCGCCGCCATCGCGATTGGGGTCGCATCGAACCGTGTAGGCCACTTCGCGAAGGTCCTTGATGCTCAGTCGGGAGGTGCCCGGAAAGTAGTTGGCGAGTGTCAACACGGAGAGGGCCTCAGGCGATGATTTGGGAAAAAGTTAAACCGACCATGTAAGCAATTGTGATTACTATTTGTGCTGCAGGCCAGCATTAATTTCACAACTTATGCCCTCAGACGGCTTTGTCCTACAAAACTTCTGAGATCAGCGATTTGGACCGAACAGCTGGCTTCCGGTCCCCGTATTCCGGGCATCGGCGCGCCAGGTTGTGCCGATCATCGATGGATGTACCGGGTGATCCACCTTCATGTCGCCGCGCCGGCAAAGCCGGATGCGGGCCAGCCCTGCAACGGCTGCGGCGTGTGCTGCGTAAGCGAGCCGTGTCCTGCGGGTGCGATTGTCAGCCGCCGATTGCGCGGCGCCTGTGCGGCGCTGATCTGGAACGACGACCAGGGCGCCTATCGGTGCGGGTTGATCGAGCAGCCTGCCAACTTCTTGCCGAAAGCTTTGCGACGGGCCGCGCCGTGGGTCGCGCACTGGGCTCACCGATTCGTCGCTGCGGGCCGCGGCTGTGATTCCAGTGTGACCGTGGAAAGCGGCTGAGCGGCGAAAGGCGCCCGGTTGGCGCCTTTTTCTCTAGCGTCTTTGGCGCGCCCTGGCGGCGCCGAAGTCCAGATAGGCCGTGGGAGCGAATGCCGGCTGCGGCTTGACCGGCTGCATCTCGTGCTCGGAAAAGTCCATGAAATCAGTCGGTGCAAAGTTAGTGTCGTGCGTGCGTTCGCGCTCTGCCTGACGCTCCCGCGAACTTTCGCGCAGACGCGCCAGGTCGGCCCGGACTTCGACGAGCGTGCGTTGCGGCTTGCCGGTACGCGGGGTTGAGGCCATTGCAGGCGTGTGTGTGGGCATCTGTGCGGGCGTCGGTGCGAGTGCCAGCGCGAGTGCCGGTGCGGCTTTCACCGGGGTTGCCGCTTTGAGGGACACCGGCACAGAGACCGGCACGGTCAAGGTGATTACCGTGGCAGTGGCCGGCGCTGCCTTCGTCACTTTCGCGGGTATGGGCCGCGCATCGGTTCTAGGCAGAGGCGACGACCGCGTGGCAGACCTTGCCGAAGCAGCGACCCTCGACTTCGTGGACGCGCGTTTGCCGCGTGTCGGCCCAAAGCCAGCGAGGATGTGGCGAAGTCTGCCAAGCCAACGAGGTGAGTTCATGTCGTGTGTAACCAAAAGTTCGCACGATTGTTAAACGGCTGCGTCGAAAGTCGAACGAGTTACAGACAGTTGACATTTGGGGACTGGGCAGAACTCCACAGATTCGGCTGTCATGATGACGCATCGATCCAGCAAACCAAGAAAGAAGCCGTCAATGAAATACGTTCGTCTCGGTCAGACCGGCCTTCAGGTGTCGCGCATCTGCCTCGGCTGCATGAGCTACGGCGAACCCGAGCGCGGCAATCACCCGTGGACCTTGCCGGAGGCGGCGAGCCGCCCGTTCCTGAAGAAGGCGCTCGACTTCGGCATCAACTTCTTCGACACCGCCAACGTCTATTCGGATGGCAGCAGCGAAGAGATCGTCGGCCGTGCGTTGGCCGACTACACACGCCGGGAAGACGTCGTCATTGCGACCAAGGTGAACAGCCGCATGCGGCCTGGTCCGAACGGCGCCGGCTTGTCGCGCAAGGCGATCATGGGTGAGATAGACGCCAGCCTGAAGCGGCTAGGCACCGACTATGTCGACCTGTATCAGATCCATCGCTGGGACTACGGCACACCGATCGAAGAAACCATGGAAGCGCTGCACGACGTGGTCAAGGCGGGCAAGGCGCGCTATATCGGCGCATCGTCGATGTTCGCGTGGCAGTTCGCGCGTGCGCTCGCGGTTGCCGACGCGCACGGCTGGACGCGCTTCGTATCGATGCAGAACTACGTGAATCTGCTCTACCGCGAAGAAGAGCGCGAGATGCTGCCGCTCTGCCGCGACCGGAACATCGCCGTCATTCCGTGGAGCCCGATGGCGCGCGGCCGCCTGACGCGCGATTGGGACACCACCAGTGCCCGCGTCGAAACGGATGATTTCGGTCGCTCGCTGTACGCGAAAACGGCCGACGCCGACCGCGCCGTGGTCGAGGCGGTGGCTAAAGTCGCGGCCGGGCTGGGCGTTCCGCGCGCCCAGGTCGCGCTGGCCTGGGTGCTGCAAACGCCGGGCATCACCGCGCCGATCATCGGTGCAACCAAACTGGAACAACTCGACGATGCAGTCGCAGCGCTGGCGCTCACGCTGAGCGCCGAAGACATTGCCGCACTCGAGGCGCCGTACGTGCCGCACGCAGTGGTCGGGTTTTCTTGAATTTCAGCCTGAAGTGCAGGCCGAATTTCAAGCCGCGCTGGGCTGCCGTTCACGCTCACGAATCCACCACGTCGCCAGTTCCTGCGCCGGCATCGGCTTCGCAATGTAGAAGCCCTGCAGCTCGTCGCACCTGGCGCCCCGCAGCATTGCGGCTTCCTGCTCCTTCTCGACGCCTTCGGCCACCACCTGCAAACCCAAGGTGTGGCCGAGCCCGATGATGGCGCGCGCAATCGCCAGGTCGGCTGGCTCGCCGAGCATCCGGTGCACGAAGGAACGATCGATCTTGAGCTTGTCGATCGGGAAGCGGTTCAGGTAGTTGAGGCTCGAATAGCCCGTGCCGAAATCGTCGATCGACAGCAACACCCCGAGCGACTTGAGTGCGTGCAACTGCGCAAGTGTTTGCTCCGCCGAATCCATCAACGTCGATTCGGTCAGCTCGATCTCGATGTCCGCCGGGCGCACGCCGTTGACCTCGATGGCGTCTCGCAGCACGCCGATCAGCTCGCTGTCGCGCAACTGCAGCGCCGACATGTTGATCGACACCGGCACCGCGCCGAGCCCTTCGTCGCGCCACGCAGCGTACTGCTCGCAAGCCCGCGCGATCACCCAGGCGCCGATGCGCACGATCTGCCCCGACTCCTCCGCGATCGGAATGAAATCGGCCGGCGGCACCTGGCCGAGTTCTTCGTTGCGCCAGCGCAGCAAGGCCTCGACGCCGATGGGCTCGCCGCTGTGCGCATCGATACGCGGCTGGTAGTTCAGGCTCAGTTCGCCGCGCTCGATGGCATGGCGCAGCTTCGACTCGAGGTGCAGACGCTTCTGTGCGCGCTCGTTCATTTCCGCGGTGAAAAAGCGCGCCATGTCGCGGCCGCTGGCCTTGCTCTGGTACATCGCGACGTCGGCGTGGCGCATCAGTGTGTCGATGTCGGTGGCGTCGTCGGGGTAGACCGCCATGCCGATGCTGCACGATACATTCAGCTCGACGCCGTCGATCTCGTGCGTGCGTCGGATCAGCGGCATCAGCTGGCGCTCGACCATCGACAGCATCTCGTCGCTGTCGGCCACGCCGTTCAGCACCACCACGAACTCGTCGCCACCGAGACGACTCACCGTGTCCCCGACCCGCACTGCCTCCAGCAAGCGTCGCGCGACCGAGCGCAGCAATGCGTCGCCGACGTGATGACCGAGCGAGTCGTTGATGTTCTTGAAGCGATCGAGGTCGATAAAGAGCACGCCGACGCGCTGGCCCGTGCGTTGCGCCTGCGCCATGGCAAGCCGCAGCCGCTCCAGGCAAAGCGACCGGTTGGGCAGCTCGGTCAGCACATCGTGCAACGCGAGAAATCGGATGCGCTCTTCGCTGCGTTTGCGATCGGTGATGTCGATCGAAGTGAAGATGTAGTGCGAGATCTTGTCGGGGCCGTCGCGGACCACGCTGGCCATGAGCCACGCCGGATAGGTGATCCCGTTGCGCCGCCGCACGCTCGCTTCACCTTGCCACGAGCCGCGCTGGTCGAGCACCGGCCACAGGTCGCCCAGGTTCACCGTGACATCGGCGAGCAGTTGTTCGGGCTTGGCGCCGATCAATTCGCGAAGCTCATGCCCGGTGTGGCGGCACAGCGCACGGTTCACCGTGAGGATCGCGTGCTCCGCGTCGATGATCATGATGCTTTCGGACGACGCCTCGAACACCTTGGCCCACAGTTCGAGGCGCTGCTCCATCAACTTCAGATGGTTGATCGGCGTGAAGGCGGTGAGCACCGCGTCCTGGCCCTGGTAGCTGAGCCGGCGCGCAGACAGCACGGCCCATGACGGCTCGGCGCCGCCTTTCCATTGCACTTCGAATTCATCGACGGCGTTGCGGTCCGACAGCTGCTGGAAGAACCGCGCGCGCACCGCAGGGTCGAGGCCGAGTGCCCACGGATCGAGCGTGCGGCCACCGAGCCAGGCCTGCGCCGGGTCGTTGGCGTTGAGCACCTCGTGGCCCGGAATGGCGGTAACCATCAACGGAATCGGAATGGCGGCGACCAGATCGCGCTGCGCTTCTGCCGCCCGCGCAGTGGCGGCCAGCTCCTGCTGAATGCGCCGCTCGCGGTCGAGCTGCGCCAGCATGTCGTTGAAGCCGAGCACGAGCCGTCCGATTTCGTCGCCGCTATCCCACTGCGCGCGCAGGCTGTGGTCGCCCGTGCGGCGCACCGTGTCGACCACACCGGAGAGGCGGCGCAGCGGCACCGAGATTTGCCGGGCGACGTAGAACACCGCCGTCAGGATCATCATGAGCAGGAACAACGCCGTGCCCAGGTGCAGCCACATCCGCGTGAAGAAGCCGTGCTCGCGCGCGCTCAGCATGGTGTCGAGCTCTTTGCTCGCGAGCGACCAAGCGTTGTCGAGGTCGGCGAAGAGCGCTTGCTGATCGGCCTCGAAATTGGTGAGCTCGCTGGCGCTGCCCGCTTCGAGTGCGCTGCGGGCCGAGCGCCGGAACCGGTCGATCCCGGCCAGCAGGCGCACGCGCGAGGCGTCGAGATTCGCTTTGAGCGGGCCTTTCGCTGCAGAAAATGCTTCGCTGTAGTCGCTGTTGATGCCGGTCGCTATGGCGTCGATCCGACCTTCGAGGATGAAGTACTGCGTGCGCGATTCCATCAGGGCCAAGCCGCGGCCGCCGATCTTGTGCAACTGCGCGTCCATGCTGGCACCCAGCTCCATCAGCTCCGGAAAACGCAGCAGCACCAGCGACATCGTGTAGTAGCTGTCGAGGTCGGGGTCGAGAATCAGGTTCGACTGGTTGCCGATGCGGATGACCAGGGCGCGGCCGCTTTCCAGCACGATTCGGGCCGCCACAGCCTTGTCCGCATCGGCCGCCTTGGACAACTGCTCTATGCCGTCGACGAATTCATCGCTGGCCTCGCTGCTGCGCATGCCGTCGCCGTGCGAGCGCTCGGCTTGGCGCAACGCTGACGCGGGCGATAGGACGGCGGTGCGCCAGCCGGCCAAAGCCAACAACGACGGCCGCAACTCGGCGATGTAGGCCGTGCCCGCCATCTCCTTGCGACCGAAGTCGATGGCGATGAACTTTTCGTTGATGAGAATGCCGCTGATGAAAATGACCGCGGTCAGATCCAGCAAATAGATGACCAGTAGTTTGCGACCAACGCTGAGCCGGCCCAGGCGGCGAGAAAGAAATTGCAGCATATGACTCCGAAGTACGGCAGACCGATGCAAGGCGCGTGCCCTCACAGGCTGTTTGCCGCGAGCCCCGTTGAAATTGGCCGGTATCAGCCGAAAAGCAGCCGCGCACCGAGCGCGAGAACGAACGCCGGCGGCATCACGATGGCGCCCAATTTCAGAAACCGCCAGAAGCCGACGTTTTCGCCTTCGCGACGGATCGCTGTGAGCCACAAAATGGTCGCCAGCGAACCGGTCACCGACAGATTGGGGCCGAGGTCCACACCGATCAGCAGCGCATCGATGACCTGCTGCGGCGGGTGCGCCAGCGCCACGGCCGAACTCGCGACCAGACCGGCGGGGAGGTTGTTGACCAGGTTCGATGCGACCGCGACAAGCCCACCCGAAATCCACGCGGTGGCATCCGGCGATCGCTCCACGCCCGCGACCAGTTGCCGAGCCAGTTGCGCGATGACGCCGGTCGCAGCCAGCGCTTCGACCAGCACGAACAGGCCGGCCACCAACGGCAGCACCGACCAAGAAACGCCTTTGACGGTTTCCCAAGGGGACTCGCGGGCAATGACCAACACGATCGCGGTGGTCAGCACACCCATGACGGCGGTCGGCATGCCGAGCTGCAAGTCGAGCGCCGAAACGACCAGCAGCGCGACGGCAGTAAGGCCGAGGCCGGCCAGCGCCGAGCGGGCGCCGGTCGAGAGCGGCGTGACCTGGACGTTGCTTTGGCAAGTGACCGGAAGCCGGCGACCCTCCGTGCAGCGCAGTGCGACGTAGGTCGCCACGATCGACAGCAACGAGGGCACAGCGAAACGCGCGAGCCAGGGGCCGAGCGGCGGTGTGTGATCGCCGTACAGCACGATGTTGGCCGGGTTTGAAATCGGCAGCACGAAACTCGCCGCGTTGGCGATGAACGCGCAGATGAACAGGTAAGGCAAAGGCTCGACCTTGGCCTTGCGCGCCGCGGCATAAACGGCAGGCGTCAGCACCACCGCCGTGGCGTCGTTGGACATAAAAGTGGTTACCACAACGCCCACGCCGTAGATCAGCAGGAAGAGTCGCTGCGGCGAACTCCGCGAGTGATTGACAGCCACCGCCGCGACCCAGTCGAACAGGCCCTCGCGCCGGGCTGTCTCAGACAGCAGCATCATCCCGATCAGAAACAAGTAGACGTCGCATCCTTTGCCGACAGCTTGCAATGCGTTGTCGATCGGCAGCAAGCCCGACACGAGCAGCAGCAGGGCGCCGCTCACGGCCCAGACGGCTTCAGGCCATTTGAATGGCCGCACGATGACGCCGGCCGCAGTCAGCGCGGCGATGGCCCAGGCTGCGAGGTGGGCTTCATGGGGAGCGAGGGTCATGAGGTGAATGATGGCGCGGATTTCACCAGTGCCGGCCGTTCGCGCTGCTTTCGGTCGGGTCCCGAGCGGGCCTTACTCCGGTCATGCGCCCTATGTTGCGAACCCAGGCGGAGGCGACAACCGACCCTGCTATTGGAGGAAGGTCGAGTCCTTCTCCATCATCATTCTCGCCATCGCGGCGAATGCCATTGCCGGTTCCAGGCCCCTGTCCATTGCGACGCGGTGTTGTAAGGCACTGCGGACGGCCGCTTCCGGCGGTGGCCGTAGCAGCATTGCCTCGCCGGCCGCCTGAGCCACTACCTGAACTTCACAGGCGCGCTGCAAGTGATACAGGTCTAGAAAAGCATGTGCCAAGCTCGGTCCGCAGGCCAGCAGCCCATGATTGCGCAGAATCATCAACGACTTGCTGCCCAGATTTTTGGCAAGGCGTTCCCGCTCGCTGCGGTCAAGGGTGATGCCCTCGAAATCATGATACGCAATGGCATCTGTGTAAAACATCGACGTGAAACTCAAGGGCAACAGTCCGCCCTTCTGGCATGCGACGGCTTGACCCGCCGTCGTATGCGTGTGCGCGACGGCATGCGCGTCAGGCCGCGCTGCATGGATGGCAGAGTGGACGATGAAGCCCGCGGGATTCACTGAGTAGGCAGACTCACCAATGATCTGACCCTCAACGTCGATCTTGACCAGGTTCGAGGCACGAACTTCGCCGTATCTCAATCCGAACGGATTGATCAAGAAATAGGGTGTGTCTGGCACACGAACAGTGATGTGGTTGTAGATCAGTTCGTGCCAGCCGAAATGGTCAAAGAGCCGATACGCGCAAGCGAGCTCCTGGCGGGCCTTCCATTCCGAGTCGGACATCGATGCATCGCGGGCGGTAGGTATCACTTTGGCAAAGATGTCCGTCACATCAGACTCCTGTTACTGAAGATAAGCGGAGCATATGTCATTGGACAGATCGGGCGTCAGGCTGACTGAGGCTTGTGCATCTTGAACTGCCGCAGAAGTCGTTGAGCCCTAAAAATCTTGAGGCGATTCAACATAGATCGAACATATCTTCGGCACATCACGTGTCAGAGCGTGACAGAACCTCGTTGGCATGAACGATCGCACACGCGATCTCTTCGATCGGTACACGCTTGCTCATCGCTTGCTCACGAATTGCCCGGTAGGCTTCGCTATCGCTCATGTTTCTCGTCCTTACAAGGATGGCCTTAGCTTCATTGATCTGATTCACCGCTAGCAGCTTCTGCTCAAGCCGTGCCACCCTTCGCCGCAGATCGCGAACTTCGGCATGCACATTCTTTGCCATTGCGAGTGACGAAAGAATTCCGGTCGGTCGAATGGGTGTGGCCAACACCGCGCGCGCTCCCATCCGCAACGCAGCATCGACAACGGTTGGGTTTTCGTAACTGATGATGGCAATGAACGGTATCAGCGGTTGTTCGATCATCCACGTGCACTTAACGGCAGCATGATCGGGCAGCACAGCGCAAAATATCAGGTCGACTGTGTCCGGCAATTCGGGGAGTGGTGGCCACATAGTGATGACCTGGCATCCAATTCGCTGGAGTTGCTGCACCAGAAGCTCGCTGTCAGAGTCTTTTGGGTGAAATACCATCACACGCAGATTTCGCAGGTTGCGCAGCAGGTCTGGAGTCGAATGCTGCATTCGACCAGCAACACCGCGTTCGACGCCGGTTTTATTCACTGGAGGGCCTTGACTTCTTTGCTACGGACACGCCTCTCTTCCGTCGTGTGAGTGACGCGGTAGGGTTCCGGGTCAACGCCATCGAGCGACTCGGCCACGATGTCGAAGCTACCGTCGGTTGTCACCCGTCCGATACGTGGATATAGCCGCGTGTGGTGATTGGCAGGGTCGATGCACACCCGACCTTGCGGCGCTTCGAACTCACTGCCGAGCAAATACGGTAGGAGTCGGTCGATTTCATCGGAGCCCGCCTGTTGCATGGCGCGTGCGAACATATGAACTTGAAAGTACGCTGCCTCCCAACACATGTTGGGATCAACTTGACTGCCAAAAAGAGCTTTGTAGCGCGCAAGGCATGCACGGTTGATTTTCGAATCGACCGATTGAAAATAGGGCGCCGCCGTGATGTGCCCTGCAGCAATCCGAAGGCCCATTTCAGAAACCTCGACTTCACCAGTCGTGAGGCTCGCGATGGGAATCTTTGAAGGATTCAGTCCAGCATCCGCGTAAGCCTGATAGAGCATGCGCGTACCTTTACCAACCACGGTTGAAAATACGAAATCGGGCTGCATGGCCCTTATCTCCTGAACGATTGGCAAGAAGTCTCTTTCAGTCGCATCGAGTCGCACATAGCGCTCAGCAAGCTTGGCACCGCCGGGACGTTCGAGAATGAAATCGCTCATGATGCGATTCGACTCATAGGGGTAGATGTAGTCGCTGCCAACAAGGTAGACGCGCTTGCCGAAATGTTTGAACATGTACTCAGCGAGTGGTGCGCTGTTTTGGTTCGGCGCCGCGCCGGTGTAGATGATGTTCCGTGAGAACTCGAAGCCTTCGTAGGGAGTCGGATAAAAAAGAAGGCGTTGCCACTTCTCGACCACCGGCATCACTGCCTTTCGTGTTGTCGACATGTAGCAACCGAAGATCACGTTGACGTCGTCTTCCTGAATCATCTTCTCGGCCAGCAAGCGGTAGTTGCGGGGAATGCACTCCGGGTCGTAGTGAATGGCTACCAACTCACGGCCGTCGATGCCACCGGCGTCATTGACTTCACGGATCGCAAAATAGGTTCCGAGCAACTGCGAAAGCTCAACACGCGAGGTGATGCCGTTACGTGAAAAAAGCACACCGACACGAATAGGGTCCGAATTAGCCATAAGCGATCACTTCCGGGGTTGAACTACGCACCATTCACGGGTTCGACAGTTCGAACAGCGTGAACATCTGCGCCGTGTTCTCGGCACGACTCCACTAGCGCACCTTTGTGAAGCCGAACTGCTGCTTGATTGCCCGGAACGGGTGCTCGTCCCTGGCTCGGATACGGACATTCGTGGTCGAGAAACCCGCGCGTGCGGGTCTGCTTGTTGGACAGGTTCAGGCCCAGGGCAAGCCATTTGGGAGGCATCACGCGTTTGGAGCTCATGGCTTCGGATCATGCAAAGATCGAGCCTGTTTTTCAGACTACTCTTAACGAGTCACTGGATGGAAAGAGTTAATTTAGAAAATATACGGCCATACGCCTTGACAGCACATCACGCGTTAATTTAGTGTGGTGGCAACATTGTTTTTGCCGTCGACAGCTTGGTCGACCAGCAAATCGGCACTAACGCCCGGTACGACCACTTCGGTCGGATCGGGCGTTTTTATTTGCAGATCGTCTTTTGCGTACTTCGGCGTGCCAGTAGCTTTTCTCAACTCACCAAGGAAAAACCATGATTCACGGAGACATATCGAGCAGCAAAGACACCGTCGGCGTGGCGGTCGTCAACTACAAGATGCCGCGGCTGCACACCAAGGCCGAGGTGCTCGACAACTGCAGGGCCATCGCCAAGATGGTCATCGGCATGAAGTCCGGCCTGCCGGGCATGGACCTGGTCATCTTCCCCGAGTACAGCACCCACGGCATCATGTACGACGCCGGCGAGATGTACGAGAACGCCGCCAGCATTCCTGGCGTCGAGACAGAAATCTTTGCCGAAGCCTGCCGCAAGGCCAAGGTGTGGGGCGTGTTCTCGCTCACCGGCGAGCGCCATGAAGAGCACCCCAACAAGGCGCCCTACAACACGCTCATCCTGATGAACGACCAGGGCTAGATCGTCCAGAAGTACCGCAAGATCATGCCGTGGGTGCCCATCGAAGGCTGGTACCCCGGCAACTGCACCTACGTGAGCGACGGCCCCAAGGGCATGAAGATCAGCCTCATCATTTGCGACGACGGCAACTATCCGGAGATCTGGCGCGACTGCGCGATGAAGGGCGCCGAACTCATCATCCGTTGCCAGGGCTACATGTACCCGGCCAAGGAGCAGCAGATCCTGATGTCCAAGGCAATGGCCTTTGCCAACAACACCTACGTTGCGGTCGCCAATGCGGCCGGCTTCGACGGCGTGTACTCGTATTTCGGCCATTCGGCGCTCATCGGCTTCGACGGCCGCACCCTCGGCGAATGCGGCACCGAAGAAATGGGCATTCAGTATGCCGCGCTCAGCAAGAGCCTGATTCGCGACTTCCGCAAGCACGGCCAGTCGGAGAACCATCTCTTCAAGCTGGTGCACCGCGGCTACACCGGCCTGATCAACTCGCGCGAAGGCGACAAGGGCGTGGCCGACTGCCCGTTCGAGTTCTACGGCAAATGGATCGCCGATCCGCAGGGCACGCGCGAGATGGTCGAGTCGTTCACGCGGACCACCGTCGGGACATCGGAAGCGCCGATCGAGGGCATCCCCAACGAAGACACGGTCAGCGTGCACCGGTGATGTCGTCGATGCAACCAGCGCACGTCGCCTAAGGCGCTTCTGCATTGCTTCGTTGCCAGCGCGCAGAGTTGCATTGCGTTCGGACATCGGACCGGGGATCAGAAGCGGCATTGCTTGAATCAGCAGATCGATTCGTCCATCGGGCAGGGGCTGAAGGTCGTTGCTGCGAAGCGTGAAGCTTTGATCGTGTGCAAACGTGAGTCTGGTGCCCATCGCTGGACCTCTAATGGCGTGCGCCAATTCAAGCGCGATGGCGCTCGTCATGCTGGTGCTATCGAATTCAAATCCGAGTGCGAGGGCACTGCATTCGATTCGGTCGAGATACCGGTCGAGATGTCAAACCTCTCGATCCCGCGCGATTCGTATGGTCTCGAAGGGACTGACGCCAGGGTCCTTGAGTGTACTTTCCGAAGTGCCCCACGTCGCTCGCGACTGGTCTGGTTTGACGAGTCCCGATTCTCGACGGACTGCCTTCACCGAGATCGAGCCATACAAAAGTAGATCATGTCGAGTCGCACGACGACATGTAATGACTACGAAGCTAAGTTTCCTTGGAAAATACATTGACAGACTTCTTGGAAGCGAATAACTTCGACTTCAATTTAGTGCCAAACCTAAAAAACTTGGACTGAAGTACATATGGTTCACTATCGGCAGCATCGCCGATAGTGAAGAGAGCAATTCAGCTCATCCCGGGTGTTTAACACCCAGGATGAGCTTTTTTTTTGACAAAAAAAGCTATGGCATCCACTCCGGGAATCGATCTGATGCGAGGGCGCCCGACGCCCGCTATCGGCGCCACCGAGGCCAAGCTGCAGCAACGCAAGCTCGATGCGCTGCGCCGCGGCGTACACCGGGTCGTCGATGCCGATTCGCTTCCATTCGGTGTTCACGTGATCGGCGTGGGAGGCGCGGGTGTCGAAGTCGTCAGACAGATGCTGCGAGATGCGCCACCGGATCTGCTGGCCACATCGGGATCCCGTTTCAGCGTGCTTGCGGTCGACATCGACCATGGTCAGTCAGCACTTTCTGACGTACTGTCGTTGGCATCGAAATTCGGCGCAGAGCGCGCGCATGTCGAGACGCTGTCGCTCGCCGTTCCGGCGCCAGAAGTTCTTGCAGAAAGCATGAAGAATCTCCGGGGCCATCTTGAGCTCGAATACCCGATGCTCCAGGGTAGTGCCGGCTTCGAGCCGTGGCTTTCGGAATCCACGATACATCCGGACGTCAACGAACCGGTAACACGTGCGTTGGCAAAAGCGGTTTACAGCAGGGCTTACTACGAGGGCGAACGCCCGATGGCCGCGGCACTCAGGCGCTTTGCGGCAAGCACCAACGCAACGCAAGGCGACGCGGTGGTGTGCATCGTATTTGGCTTGGGTGGCGGCACCGGAAGCGGCATGGCGCTCGACCTGGCGCGCCATCTGTCGACTGGGTTGTTCGGTCGGCGTGTGCTGGTGATGGGCATCGGCATCGCGCCCTGCGAAGGCGACACGCCGGTGCATCGGGGTGGTCAGGTATTTGCCGCATTGAACGAGCTTGATGGCTTGTGCAACGAGGATCAAAACCGGGGCATGGTTCAGGCGTGCGGCGAGCTATACAAAAATCCGTTTACTGCGGGGTTTCTCATGGTGCCACAGCAACCGGCGTTTGTACGGGCAGGTGACCTTGCGCTGACACACCGACATGTCGACCGCGAGATTGCGGCACTGCTCACGGCTCGGCACGGCGCCAACCTTTGGGAAGTGTTGCGCTTGTTGAACTGGGGCGGGGCGCCCCCCCCCCAGCACTCGGCCGCACGCACGCCGTGGGGCGCCAAGTGGATGCATGTGCTTGGCTTCGCCGATGCCAGTCATTCCCCTGCCGAAGGCGCACGGCAACTGCTGGACCAGTTGGGAATTCTGCCGGGCTACGCACCCGAATTCATCGAGGTGCGGGTAGCGGAGAAGAATGCTGAAGCCACCGGATGGGCCACCGCTTTGGATCTTGCATTTGCACCCGAGGCGGCGGCTAGCTTGGCCGAGGGAGGACTCGACGGGTCGGTGCAATTCGTTTTGCCACGCGTAGGCAAGTCCGATCTGAGCATCTTTTTCGAAGTCCGCGATGCCTATGACGACTTGTCTTCGGCCCAGCGTATCTCGGCCCATGCGCTGCTGTTGGAACGTGGCGTCGTGCTGTGCGAGCCATCGACGCGGATCGACGGCATGGCGGGTGCTGGACTCGGCGGGGGCGGCGGCTGGGTTGCGATTCCGTTCGAAGAGATGCGCGGCCCCGCACGAAGTCAGCCGGGAGTTGCCCTACCCGAAATGGAGATTCGTCATGCCGCTTGATTGGTCTGCCGTGAAGAAGAAATACGGCCAAGGATTCCTGGTTCCAACGTGTGCAGGCGGCAAGTTTCTGAAAGTGTCCGGCGTTGACGACGTCGCGATCTACATCGAATCGCCGATCTGGCGTGCAGCACTGCATAGATCCAACCTCGAAAAAGGCGTGGCGCTGATCGACGACGGGACGATATCGCGCGATCCAGGATTGTTTGTCGAGGACTACATGCTGTATGTCGCCAACGAGCGTGCGACATCGGTCGCGCACATTTTGCGCGACCTGGAATTTCTGGACAGAACCGAGACTTTCTCTATTCGTTGCTGAACGCCATAGGGCGCAGCAGCAATTGAGGACACAGGGTGACCGTACCGCATTGAACCCTGCATCGCAACCGGGAAACCGGATTTCTTACTTGGCATTTTTCACCTAGCAATCGGAGTTAAAGCAATGTCTGCATCTATGTATCACAGTTCGACTGGCGTTCAGTCCCCGCACTGCCTTCATGCCATTGGCATTGGCCGCACCGGCATGGCCTACATCGAGGCGCTGTTGCGCACCGGCGAGATCGAGGATCTGCTGGTGGACCCGCGCGCTACGTTTGCGGCGATGGTCGTCGACATCGGCGAGCAGGACATGGGTATCGTCACCGACTACGCTGCTGCCTTCAGGAAGCGTCTGGAGTCGCGCGGCATTCCGGCAGAACGCTTTCAGTTCCAGTCGATCGCACTGCCGGTGCCCGACAAGGCGGAGTTCTTCGAAGGCATGAACCGCACGCGCGAGTTCCTCAAACTGGAATATCCGCGCTATTACTGGAATCCGAATTTCGAGTCTTACGTTCCGCACAAGTACGAATTGCCTCAAGCCGGGGAGCACTTCCCACGCGCTGTCGCAAAGGGTATCTATGCCAACGCCTACTACGCCGGCGAGCGTCCAATGGACCAGGCATTGCGCAAGTTCGTAGACCATATCGAGGCTGCAGGGCTGCCTTCCATGGTGATGGTGTGCTTCGGTATGGCCGGTGGGGTCGGTAGCGGCATGGTGGTTGATTTGGCTCGTCATCTGTCGAACGTCAAGCTCGGCCGGCGTATTCCGGTGATCGGGGTCGGCCAGCTCAGCCATGGTGGTGACCCAGAGCACTATCAGAACAACGCGACGCAGTACACCACGCTCAACGATCTCGATTGCATGCTCGACGATGACAAGAACGCAGGCGTCACCGCCGTCTGGGGTGACCTGTATCGCAGCCCGTTCACTGGCGGCTTCTTTGTAGTGAATCCCGAGCAGAGTTGGCAACGGTTGACTGCCTACACCACTACGGGCGAAAAGGAAATCCGACACGGCTTCAAGCAGATGGTGACCAATCGGTTCGTGGCCGATTCGTTCATGCGCTTCGCGGTGCTCGACAGTGGGCGGGTGCTGTTCCGTGCCATGCGGCCAGCAGGCTTCACCGGTGCACCGCACGAAACACTGTCAGGCAAGTCGCGCAACTGGACACTCTTCAATGTCGCCAAACTGACGCACCCTGGTGTTCAGGTCCTTCCGGGCGAAGCCGGTTCGAAGTGGGACTCGGTAATGGCGCAATGGATCGAGTTTCTGCCCAAGTACGACGGCCTTCGCGCGGAGTTCGAGACGGACTATGCTGAAGTCCACATCCACGCTTCGCGTGACATGGGCGTCGAAAAGCTGCACAAAGCGTTCAAGGACGAGGTCACCAAGAGCTATCTGATGGACTCGGAGTCGACCATCCAGATGTACAACCACGAGTTCTTCGACACGCTCACCGCGTACGCCAACATCATTACCCCCGGTGTAGCCAAGACCGACCTCGAGGCATTCTGGGCCAGCCAAAAGAACTACGACCGGCTCGATTGGGAAACCAAGCTCAACGAACATGCCTGGCTGATTGACATCGGACCGATGCTGTCGGAGCCGGCTATTCGTTTCGAGGGCATGGCCGGTGAGTGCATTTGGGGTTGTGCCTGCTGGGTGGTGGTGCCTTACGACCAGTTGCGCGGCGACAAGCTGCCGCCGCCGAACCGCAAGGTGATCATGGAAGAGGGCATTGCGATGATGACCAAGACGGTTGTGAAAACACCGGGTGGCGATGCAGTCATGAAGCAGCCGACTGAAAAGGCGATCAAGAAGCTTATCGACGCACACGCTTGAGCCGGCGCTGCATAAGCTTCCAAGTGGCTTGAACGAGGCGGGTCGTCACAGCGGCGTCCCGCCTCACGCCAGATCGATTCCTCTCGCTTCGCGCCATCGCAAATTTTGACAACCTCCGGACCGCCCGACATGAATCTGCAAACCGCACTCACCCGAAAAATTCCGGTCACAGTCATCACCGGTTACTTGGGGTCGGGCAAGACGACCCTGCTGAACCACATCCTGAAAGGCCAGCATGGGCGCAAGGTAGCCGTGATCGTGAACGAGTTCGGCGAAGTTGGCATTGACGGTCAGTTAATCGTGCAGGAGAGCGACGAGCAGTTGATCGAGTTCAACAATGGCTGCTTGTGTTGTACCGTCCGAGGTGACCTGATCGAGACCATCAGCCGTCTGCAGGAGCGAAATGGCGAACTCGACGCCATCCTGATCGAAACCACCGGGCTGGCCGACCCGGCGCCCGTGGCTTCGACCTTTTTTATTTCCGAGGAGATTCGGGCCTCGACGCGGCTCGACTCGTTCGTGACCGTAGTGGATGCGGTAAACCTCGAAAAGAACCTCGAGCAAAGCATCGAGGCGCAGGAGCAGGTGGCCTTCGCCGACATCGTGCTGGTCAACAAGACCGACTTGGCCTCCGAAGAAGCTGTGACGCGCATTGAACGTCGGGTGCGCAGCTTGAATCCGCTGGCAAAGATTCATCGCAGCCAACAGGGCGTCGTCGATCTGGCCTTGATCCTGAACTCGAACGCCTTCCAGCTGGATGCAAAGCTGCAGGTCGACCCCGAATTTCTGGGCGACCACGAACACGAGCACGACCCGGCAATTGCCTCATTCGTTCTACGTGAGTCGCGTCCGATCGACATGAACCGCTTCATGTCCTGGATCACACCTTTGCTGCAAGAGCAGGGCGATCAGGTGTTGCGCACAAAGGGGGTGTTCAACGCCCACAGTTTCAACGAGCGCGTCGTGTTCCAGAGCGTGCGGATGCTGACCACCATGAGTCGTTTCAGTGCGTGGGAGCCCGGAGAGATGCGCCGGAGTGAGTACGTGGTGATTGGTCGTGACCTGGACGCCGCGTTATTCGCTGCCGGCTTTGCCTCGTGCATTGCCGTCTGACGGCGACGCTCCTTTCCTAAGGTAACGCAGATCAAGGAGTTTTCGATGAATGCAGAAATGCTTTCCGTGTCGGGGCTGGTACTGATGTTCGTGCTTGGCTTGCGTCATGGACTGGACCCGGACCACATCGCATGCATTGACGGCCTGACTTGGCGCGCCTTGAGTCATGACCACCAGCACGCACATTGGATCGGAACGTTGTTCGCGATCGGACATGGCTTGCTCGTGACGGCGATTGCCGTTGGCGTCAGCAAGCTCACGCACACGCTCTCGGTGCCGGACGCCGTCGTCCTGATCTTCGGCTGGATACCGACGTTGCTGCTGTTGCTCGTCGGCACCTTAAACCTGCGTTTGTTGTTGCGGCGCGATCCGGCGTATGCACCGACCGGATGGAAGCTCAAGCTGATTCCCGAGCGCTTGCGCAACCACTCCAGCCCATGGGCCGTGATTGCCATCGGCGTGCTGTTCGCGACGGTGTTCGACACAGCGACCCAGGCCTCGGCGTGGGGCTACGTGGCCAGCAACAAGGGTGGCGGCCTGCTGGCTGCGTCAGTTGCCGGTCTGATTTTTACGGCAGGCATGGTCATCACAGACACGCTCGACGGGCGCCTCATTTGTCGAATCGGCCGCAGTGCCGATGGGCAGGCGGCTGGCCGGCGTTTCAGGCGGGCGCTGGGATGGCTCATCGTAGCCATCTCTTATGGCGTGGCGCTTTACAACATCCTCAAGGAGTTCATTCCTGCGATCGAGCTTGACGATGTGGCGTTTTCGCTGACCGGCTTTGCGCTCATCGTATTGATGCTGCTGATCTGGGTTGGGCGCTCACGGAGTCGTCGGCGCGACCACGTCGTTGCCGCAGGCCCCATAACGCCATCTGCACCGTAGCGCAACCTGCGTGCTGAGCCACTAACCCCACAGACAGGAAAATCCCGTGAAACCCAGTGATGTCGTCGACCTCTTGCGGCGCACCGGTTATGTCGTCGCTGTTGTGTCGGCTTCGGTCGCCAAGGCGCAGGCTCCGGCCGAACTTGCGCCCGTGACCGTAACCAGTCGTTCCGCCGATCTGGTTGGCGTGGCCGACTCCGCGACCGAGGGCACGATCACGGCGAAACAGCTGGCCACGCGACCCCTGCTGCGGCCGGCCGAAGTGCTGGAGTCGGTACCCGGACTCACTGTCACCCAGCATTCAGGCGACGGCAAGGCCAACCAGTATTTCCTGCGCGGCTTCAACCTTGACCATGGCAGCGACTTTGCGAGCTACGTCAACAGCATGCCGATCAACAACGTGTCGCACGCCCACGGACAGGGCTACATGGATTTGAATTTCCTGATGCCTGAGCTGATCGACACCGTTCGTTATCGCAAGGGCACTTATGGCGTTGATGATGGCGATTTCGCCGTCACCGGCTCGGCGCGCATCGACTATGTACGCAGCCTGCCTGCACCGTTCGTTGACGTCAGCTTTGGGCAGCACCAGTACCGCCGCTCGCTGGTTGCGGGCAGTACCACGTTTGGCGATGGCCTGACCCTACTTGGCGCCATTGAATTAGGCGGCGCCAATGGCCCATGGGACCAGCCGGAGCACCTGCACAAGACAAACGGGTTGCTGCGGTTGTCCTCAGGCACGGCCGACAACGGATTCGCGATCACGGCGATGAGCTATGCGGCGAACTGGACCGCGACCGAACACGTGCCCGAGCGCGCAATCACGAACGGGGAGATCGGCCGTTACGGCACGCTGGCCCCGGCAGACGGTGGTCGCACCTTCCGCAACAGTCTGTCGGGCGAATGGGCCGCCAGCAATCAGGGCGGCAGCACACGTGCCAGCGTCTATGCCGTTAGCTACGGTCTGAACCTTTACTCGTCGCCGTCGGGAGTGCAGGAACCAGAGCACGAACAGGAAGATCGTCGCCACATTTTCGGCGGTGCCGTCTCCCACAGTTGGGCACTGGGTTCTTCATGGCCCGATACAGATGCCATCGTGGGCTTGCAACTTCGGCAGGATCGTCTTCCGCAGGTTGGCTTGTTCGACACGGTGAACCGGGTGCGCACTGACACTGTTCGCGAAGACAAGCTCGACGAAACCGCCATTGGCCTTTACGGCGAACTCCGCACTCAGTGGGTGCCGTGGTTTCGCAGCACCGTCGGCGCGCGCTTCGACGAGGTTAGGGGTCATACCAGGTCGCTTGGCGGTGCGTTGAACATGGAAAACGGCGGCTCGGCGCGCGCCTCGCAAGTGAGTCCAAAACTGTCGCTGGCCTTTGGCCCGTTTGCGGGAACCGAGTTTTATATCAACTGGGGCGCGGGATTTCACAGCAACGATCTTCGAGGCGCAACGTCGATCGAGAACCCCCGCGACGGCAGCCAGAACAACCGGTTACCACTGCTGGCCAAGGCTAGAAGTGAAGAGCTCGGTATGCGCTTTACCCCGCTGCCCGATTGGAATGCTGCGCTTTCGTTGTGGAGGACGAATCTGGATTCCGAATTGGTCTTCATCGGAGACGAGGGCGCGACAGAGCCCAGGGGCGCGTCCCGGCGTTATGGCATCGAGCTTTCAAACGACATTGCCGTCAACGACTGGCTGCATGTGGACGCTGACGTAGCAGTTTCACGCGCACGCTTCGCACAGGCTACAAATGGTGGCACATACGTGCCCAACGCTATTCCGTTGTCTTCTTCGATTGGCGTGTCCGCTGATTCCAAGGGCCAATGGTTTGGCGGGCTTCGGTTGCGCTATATAGGGTCGTATCCGCTGGAAGAAACCGGCGTTCAGAAATCTACCGCATTCCTCACGGCCAATCTCAAGATCGGATACCGAGTCAGTCCTAAAGTGCAGGTTTCGCTGGACATATTGAACTTGCTCGGCAGCAAAGCCAACGACATCGAGTATTGGGGCACGTCGTGCACGCGGCGTGAAGGGGCCGGTTGCAATGGCGGTGAAGGGTTCGAGGGTCGGCTGCTGCATCCGCTTGAACCGCGAACAATTCGTGTCAGCATGCGGGCGAGCTTCTGATGGGAGCGAGCCGATGAGCAAGCAGCCTGTCAAACCAGTGATCGTCGACTACCGCCGTCACTTGCTGATATGCATTGGCCGCAATTGCGTCGCCGATGGCATGACGGCCGAAGAATTAGAGAAGGTCGCGGCGAAGCTGAAGCTCTCCGGCGCACTTGCGCCAGGTCCAAATTGTGTGAAGGCTACCCGGGTCGATTGCCTGGGCGCTTGTCGCAGCGGACCAGTCGTGTGTGTGCAACCGGATGGTGTGTGGTACTACGCTGTCACACCGGATGCCATGGATCGCATCATTGAAGACCACCTCGGGCACGGTCGCGTAGTGGAAGACTTGGTCTTTCATCGCGGGCCAAGCCCCGATGCCGAGATGACGGTTCTGTCGAGTTAGGGCAACGCTGGGCGGCTCGCTACTGCAACTTGCAATGCGCCGCGGGCAGTGCCAGATTGGGGCTTGCTTCTGGCCCGTTGGCAACCAGAGCTGGCTAAGCCACAGCCCCGATCGCCCGCTTCAACAGATCGAGCCCCAGATCGATCTCCCTGTCACTCACCGTCAACGGCGGGGCGATGCGAAAGACACCACCCATGCCGGGCAACTGCACGATGTTCATGCTCAGGCCCAGCTTCATGCACTCACGCGTGATGGCGACGCCCAGGTCGGGGGCGGATTCTTTGCCGGCTCGGCTCTTGACGATCTCGATGCCCAGCAGCAGGCCGCGTCCGCGCACATCGCCGATGCAGTCGACGCTTTCCTGCAGCGCGCGCAATCCGCTCTCCAGGCGTTGACCGGCAACGCATGCGCGTTCGACCAGTCGGTCTCGCTGCACCACTTCCAACACCTTGAGGCCGACCGCAGCCGGGAGCGGGTCGGATACATGGGTCGTATAGAAAAGAAAGCCGCGCGCGTGGCACTCGTCTTCGATCGCCTCCGATGTCATCACTGCCGCCAGTGGCAAGCCGGCGCCGAGCGTCTTCGACAAAGTCAGGATGTCCGGCACCACGCCGTCGCGCTCGAAGGCGAACATCGTTCCGGTTCGGCCCACGCCGGTTTGCGCTTCGTCCAGGATCAGCAGCATGCCGCGCTCGCTGCACTTCTTCTTCAATGCTGCGAGGTAGCCGAGCGGCAGGTCGATAAGGCCACCTGAACTCAAGATCGGCTCGGCGATAAAGGCTGCGAGGTTGCCGCTCGATTGCCGGTCGATCAGGTCGAAGGCGTAGTCGAGTTCGGCTTGCCAGTCGAACTTGCCATCGCGCTCGAAGCGCAGGCGATACGGATACGGCGCAGGGATGGCGTACGAACCCACCGCGGCCGGCCCGTAGCCCTTGCGACCCGCGCTGTAGGTGGCCGATGCGGCGCCGCTGGTCATGCCGTGCCACGACTGCGCAAAACTCACGATCTCGAACTTGCCGGTGTAGAGCTTGGCCATCTTGATGGCGGCCTCGTTGGCTTCTGCGCCGGTGGTCAGCAGCATGACGCGGTCGAGTCCGGGCGGCGTGATGGCGGCAAGTTGGGTCGCAAGTTCCACTACGGGCCGGCTGAGCATGCCGCTGAACAGATGGTCGAGGTTGCGTGCGTGCTCGGCCACGACAGCGGCGACTTCAGGGTGCCCGTGGCCCAGCAGCGAACTCATCTGGCCCGACGTGAAGTCCAGGATCGCGCGGCCGTCCGCGTCATACACGAAGCTGCCTTGCGCCCGCTCGATGATCATCGGTTCAAAGGCGCCGCCGTAGCGGATCAGGTGCCGACGCGCGGCTTGCCAGAAATCGGGGTCGTCGTTGCGGGACATCGGGTGCTCCAGGTGAATTGGTGACCCAGCGTACGAACCCGCCAACCTCAAGGAAAGCTAATATTTCTGAATGCAGCTATCAGCCCCACTTATTTCATGAGACGCCAACTCGACTTCGATCTACTGCGCACCTTCGTGGCCATCGCAGAGACGCGCACATTGGGGCGTGCTGCCAACAAGATCGGCCGCACGCAGGCTGCAGTGAGCATGCAGGTGAAAAAGCTCGAAGAGATGCTGGCCCAGCCGTTGCTCAATCGCACTGGCCGCGGCGTGGTGCTTACATTGCATGGCGAACGGCTGCTCGGCCACGCGCGAACCATCCTGCGGCAGCACGATGCCGCGGTCGCGGACATCTCGGGCACGGGGCTTGTAGGCACACTGCGCTTCGGTTGCCCCGACGACTACGCTGCGGCGTTTTTGCCGGACATCTTGCGCAGCTTTGCAGGCCAGCATCCTCAGGTATTCGTCGAGGTGATCTGCGCGCCGACGCCCAGGCTGCTGGAACAGCTTGCGAAGCACGCACTCGATCTGGCGCTTGTCTCCACCACCGACACCAACACCGAGTCAAACGGCACAACGTCGATCATGCGTCGCGAGCCTCTCGTATGGGTCGGCAGCCGGCATGATCTCGCCGCGACGCACGAGCCTTTGAAACTCGCGCTCTCCGACCCGGACACGCTCGATCACCGTGCGGCCGTCGAGCGTTTGGACGCGACACATCGCCCGTACCGCGTGGCCTACGCCAGCGGCAGCATGTCCGGCTTGCTCGCCGTGGTGCGCTCCGGCCAGGCCATCGCGGTGCTGACGCAATCGGCGGTGCCCCCGGATCTGCAGATCCTCGCACCGGGCGACCTGTTGCCGAGCTTGCCGACCGTCGGGCTGACGGTGAAATTCGACCTGCTGCGGCCACCGCCGTTGGTGGTGCAATTCGCCGAGCACCTGGAGAAGATCGTGCCGACGTTTTGAAGCTGAATCGCCCCAGCTTTTGAGAAGGCTGAACACTCTGAGAGGATTGAGCCATGATCGTATCGTTCAGCCAAGGAATGAGTTGCAGGGATATTGTCGTCTTCCTGCTTCAGCCGCTCATCGTCGGACGATTCGAATTTGATTCACGCACCATTGGAACCTGATGCCCCGCTTCTTTCATTTATTCGCCGCCAGCGTCCTGTTGCTCCAAGTTCAGGTTCATGCAGAAGACCGGCTGCCGACCATTCCTCCGGCAGCCTACACGCCCGAGCAGGCCCAGGCTGCCGCTGATTTCGAAGTGGCACGCAAGGGCCCGGTTTTCGGACCCTTCGAGCCCCTGATGCACAGCCCGCAGGTCATGACACTCTCGCGATCGATGGGTGATTACTTGCGCTACAAATCGGCGATCGGCAACACGATGAGCGAACTGGTCATCCTCATCATCGCCCGCGAGTGGACACAGGACTTCGAGTGGTGGTATCACTATCCGTTGGCCCTGAAGTCCGGCATCTCCAAAGAGGTCGCGGATGCTATTGCAGAAGGACGTCGTCCTGTCGGCATGAGTTCGGACGAAGACATGATTTACAGCTATACCACCGAGCTGGCAAAGAACAAGCAAGTGTCCGATGTCACATTTGAGCGGGTCAAAACCCGCTTTGGAACCAAAGGTGTGGTGGATCTGACCGGGATCGCCGGCTACTACACATTACTGGCAATGCAACTGAATTCAGCGCAATACAAGCTTCCAAAGGGCCAGGTAGGGCTCAGGAGACTGCCGCAATAGCGGTTCTGTCGTGGCAATGCGAGTTGCGGCAATAAGATGAAGGTTCACATAGCTGATCCCGGCGCCGAAGAACTGCTCGTTTTCAATTACCGTGATTTCGTCACGGCGTTTCGCGGGTGCGTCGAAGCGTGGTAACGATGCTTTTCATGGACTGTGAGGGCATGGCGCCAGCTCCACAGTCCAGCACGGGGCGCGAGGCTCCGAGCCAGGGTCTCAGGGTGAGGGCTACTGCTTCTATCCGACCGTTAGCGCATCGCCCGTCGGTTCAGGCGCCGCATGGGTGCCGAGCGAGGCGCCGCTGACGGGGATAAGCAGGGTCAGAATCACACCGACGACACCCAGCGCCGCCAGCACGTAGAAGATGGAATTCAGCGCAAATCCAGCGCCGATAAGCAGACCTCCGAGCATTGGGCCGCCGACGCCACCGAGCCGGCCAAAGCCTGCGCACCATGCGACGCCTGCGCCGCGCACGTTGGTCCGGTAGTAGTTAGCAACGAAGCCGTAGATCAGAGTTTGCGTACCGCTTGTTCCCAGCCCGACAATGGCGACGATCAGCAACAAGGCCGCCAGCGGGAAGCCCAGTGTCAGCAAGATCAGCGCGATGGTGCCGGTGGCGAAACAGGTCGCAACGACCGGCTTTGGACCGAAGCGGTCCGCCGCGCCCGAGGCGAGCAGGGCGCCGAGCAGTGCGCCGCCATTGAGCACCAGGAGAAACGACAACGAACCCTTGGCATTGAAGCCGGCGCGAAGCATGAGTTCTGGCAACCAGGTGTTGAGCGAATACACCAGCACCAGGCCGGTGGCACTCATCAGGCCGAGCACGATGGTGGGGAAAAGGTAGTGGCCGCCGAAGAGGCCAGCAAAGCCCGCCTTGCCTTCGTCGGCGATTCCGTGCTGCCCGGCCAGCTCGACCACCTCGCTTGGGAGCTCGACACCAGTTTTCTCGGAAAGGACCCGAGCCTCAGCCATCCTGCCGCGCGAAGCCAGCCAGGCGACGGATTCGGGCATCTTGAAGTACGCCAGAGGCAGCAGGGTGAACAGCGGCAAGGCACCAATGTTGAACATGCCGCGCCAGCCAATGTGCTGCAGCAGCAGGATGGCGAGGAGGGCGGCGAGCAGGCTACCCAGAGGGATGCCGCCATAGACAATGGCATTGCACAGGTTCTTCCTACCTTTGGGCGCGTACTCGGACACGAGCGCGCCTGTCGTCGCAACGAGTGCGCCGACACCCAGGCCGGTGGCGAAGCGCAGCCAGCCAAAGGCGGCCGACGTTGTCGACAAGGCCGTCAGTGCCATCCCCACGGAAAACCAGGCATAGGCGAACAGCATCACCTTGCGCCGCCCGACAATGTCGCCCACGCTGCCCGCCAGCAGCGCGCCAACCAGCACGCCGAACAGGGCATAGCTGCCAAGCACGCCGGCAATCGCCGGGGTCACGGTGCCGATGTGCGATGCATCGCGCAGGAACGTCGAGACCACCGTGCCGTAGACGACGAGGTCATAGCCGTCGAAGACGAGCCCCACGGTCGCCAGCGACACCACCCAGAGCACCGTGCGCAGACGCCGGGCTTGCTGCGCGGCGTCAGAGCCGGATGTCGTTGACGATGTTGTTGTTCTGGTTGTGGTGGTCATGTTCGTGTTTCCTTGGCGTGATGGCGGACCAGCAGAAAGCGGTCGAAGAATTCAGCGAGATCAGCGTGAGCATCCAGCGGCAACACGTTCGAAACGTACTGGTCGGGACGCACCACGATCATGGCGCCGTGCTCGCGGTCGATGCCCCGGAGTTCGAAGATATTTGAACCGGCGCTGGGGTCGGCGCAAAAGGTCTTCTCGTAGTCGATGAGGCCGAAGCACCCTTTGCGCGGCAGTAAAAGCGCGGGCAGCTCGTCCACCCGGAGGTCGAGGTGCCTCTGCTGGAAGATGGCGCGAAAGTCGATGACACTGTCGATGTCCGATCCTGCTGGCGTGAAGCGGCCCACTGGCGAATCAGGAGATTCCGCCAGGAAAGCGGCTAGGTCGCGCAGCCGCGCGCCGATTGCATCGGCGAACGCGTAGACACGCCAGGCGCCGTCGGCACGCGCGGCATGGCCAAGCTGCATCGGCTTCGCGTCGGCAAGCCTCACGACGGGCGCTGAATGGAAGCGCATGCCGATCGTGAAGCCTTTGGCCAGAGCCTGGTGGGTCGCGTCGGCTGTCAGTACGGTCGTCGGTGCGTAGTGCGTCGCGACGCCGGCGGTGTACCGACCCGACTTCACGAAGTAAGCCTGGAGTTCCTGCGGGTCGACACCGCCAAGTTCGGGATGGTCTGGGTCTTGCGGTGCCGATCCCATGATCTTCGACCACTCCTTGTCGAAGTCGATAAGGCCCTGCGCGATTGCCTGGCGCTCGACAGAGTAGGTGCGCAGCAGCTCCGGCGCGGCGCGGCCATCGAGAACCGAGGCGAGCTTCCAGCCGAGGTTGAACGCGTCCTGCATCGAGACGTTCATGCCTTGGCCAGCCTTCGCGCTGTGCGTGTGGCAGGCGTCGCCCGCAATGAAGACACGCGGAAGGCGAGAGGCGAGCTGATCGACGGGTACGTCGTCGAAGCGGTCCGTGACGCGCTGCCCGACCTGGTACACGGCGAACCACACCACGCTTTTGACGTCCAGCGTGTACGGGTGCAGCACGCGCCGCGCGGTCTCGATGACCTGCTCCTGGGTGACGGAGCGGAACGCGTCGCGCCTGGCCGGGTCGATTTCGCCGAGGTCGACATAGAGCCGCACCATATAGCCGCCCTCGCGCGGAATGAGCAGGATGTTGCCGTCGTCCGCCGACTGGATGGCGGCCTTGAGCCGGATGTCCGGAAAGTCGGTGACCGCCAGCATGTCGACAACGCCCCAAGCATGATTGGCAAAGTCCCCGCGGGGCACCGCACCGATCGCATCGCGTACCTTGCTGTGCGCACCGTCGCAGCCGACGACATATTTGGCACGCACGGTGTTTTGCCGCCCCGTGGCGACGTCACGCAACGTCACCACCACAGGATGCTCGCCTTCGGGTTCGACCTGGAGTCCGACGAAGTCGAGTCCGTAGTCCGGTACGAGCCGCGAGGGCGACATGCGCATGTAGTCGAGCAGGTACTGCTGCAGTCGTGCCTGGTTGACGATGAGGTGCGGAAACTCCGACAGGCCATCCTCGGTGTCCTGGACGCGCCCGGTACGTTCGATGCGTGTGCGGTCATGCTTCGATGGGCGCCAGAACACGGTCTCATTGACCCAATACGCTTCACGCATGAGCCTCTGGCCCAGACCGAACGCCTCGAACATTTCGACCGTGCGGCAGGCGATGCCGTCGGCCTGTCCAACCTGTAGCGCAGCGGGGCGACGTTCGATCAACCGCGTGGTGATCTTCGGGAAGGTCGACAGCTGGGCAGCCAACAAGGCACCAGCCGGGCCACTGCCGATCACAAGGACGTCGACCGTGTCCGGAAACGCCTTCCCGGCGACGTCGGGATCGTCGGGCGCGTAACCATTCAGATAGAACTGCACGGAGTGTCCATTGCATTCATTGGAATTCTTTTTCTCACATGAAAAGCATACTGATCGTCAGTATACTGATTGTTAGTGTAGTGATAAAATCAGTTGTAGACATCAGGGTTCACCCTCGACCAACCAGGACGACATGAAAGCGAAAGCAAGCACCTCGACCCTTGATCTTGAAACCTTGCCAGGTCACTACATCCGGCGGCTGCAACAGATTGCGGTGTCGGTCTTCCTGCAGGAGACTGAGCCGCATGGCCTGACGCCGGTCCAGTACTCCGCTTTGCAGGGAATCGCAAACAGTCCCGGCATCGACCAGCGGACACTGGCGAGGACCATCGGGTTCGACACTTCGACAATTGCCAGCGTCATTGACCGGCTTGAATCCCGCGTGCTGGTTCTTCGCAGTGCCTCGCCGACAGACAAACGGGTGCGTCTGCTCACCCTGACCGACGAGGGCCGGGAGGTGCTCGTCGCGGTGGTTCCCTCGATGTTGCGGGCGCAAGTGCGCATGCTCGAGCCGCTGCCCAAGGCCGATCGCAAGGAGTTCATGCGCATGCTGCGCGTGCTGGTGTCGACCAACAATGACAGGAGCCGAGCACCTGGCGGGGCGCCGGCACAAGGTCTTTAACAATGAAGACGGCGGAGCCCTGTTGCGAAGTGTGGGGTGGAGTGCAGGCGCCTCGGCAGCGCATCGACATCCGCAGCCACTGAGACGGGCGATCGCAGGGCACGCATCTCAACCTGCGCCCACAGCAATCACTGTTGACCTCTTTTTCAGTCAAACGATTCAGCATGACGTCAGCTGCGGCCGTCTGAGCGAGGGATGGCGCACCTTTATACGGTGACCGTGTACGACTTCACGCGCTTTCCCGGCTTGAGCCGTCACACTTAGGGTATGCGATCGGAAATCGGGATCAAACAGGCTGGGTCGGTTGCCTTGCGTTGGCTCGGCTTCCTCAAAGTTCGCCTGCTGCTGGGCGGCATGGTTGTCATGGTGATGAGCGTGACGCTCATCACGCTGGTCTTCCTGCAAAGCGCGGAGACCCATACGTTGTCAGCTGAGCGCCGACGCGAAATCGATGAAGCCGCCAGCACGGCATCTCGCCTGTCTGGTCACGTGGTTGCCCTTCAACGCGCGCTCGGGTCCGCGTCGAGCCGGCTGGAACGGCTGGCGTTGGACGATACCGAAGCGCTGCACCGCTTTGCCTTGAGCCAGTCCGTACTCCAGCAGTTGTTCTCCAATGTCTTCGTGGCAGCACCGGATGGCAGCGTTCGGATTTCGATGGATGCGACCGGCACCAGCCGACCCACAGTCAATCTCTCGCAGCGCCCTTACTTTCAGCAAACTCTGATGCAGGTTCGAAGCGTGATTTCGCACGCACTTCCGGGCAAGCTCAGCGGCGCGCCGGTGATTGTCTTTGCGCAACCCGTGCGCGATGAACAGGGGGTTTTCGCTGTGCTCGGTGGCGCGATGCGCCTGGACAACCGTGACCTGCTGGAGGGGTTGGTGGACTCTCAGAGCGAGGACGCCACGGCGATGGTGGTGGTGACCGACGCGCTGGGGCAGATCCTGGCACACCCCAATCGCGCGCGGCTGTTGCAGCCTCTGTCCGAGGAACCCCGCCTGGCCGTTGCCTTTGCTTCATGGCAAGCCAAGGGTGCGCCCGTGGAGCCGACCGGACTGGCGCTGGATCAACCGCATGAGGTCGTCAGCGCAGCGGGCGTGCCGGGCCTTGATTGGATGATCTGGCGGGTGCGAAGCGAAGCGGATCTGCTGGCGCCCCTCCACGCCGCCCGTGTCCGGGCGCTGTCTACCGCCGCCGCACTGGTGCTGGTTCTCCTGCCGCTGGTGCTGGGCACCCTGTGGTGGCTGCTCAGGCCGCTGGCTCTTTTGGAGGATCGTGCGCGGCACATGTTCGACGCAGCCTATCCGCCGGAGACCGGATGGCCGCGGGCCAGCGGCGAGATTGCCAATCTGAGCAAGGTCCTTCGGCGAGTGGGGATCGACCGGACACGGCTGGAGCGCGAGAAGGCGCGGACCATGGGTCAGCTCACCTCGGTCATGTCGGCGGCGCCCATGGGCATCGCCTTTGCGCAGGGCCTGAAGTTCGAGTTGCTGAACAAGGAGTTCTGCCGGCTCTTTGCGGGCACGGAACATGACCTGCTGGTCGAGGACCTGGCCGCTCGTTTCTGGGCACACGCGGACTTCGAGGCATTCCTGATCCAGCAGGATGCAGCTTTCGTTTCGGGGGAGGCCTATGGGGGCGAGTGGCAGATGCGCCGGCGTGACGGCAGCAGTTTCTGGGCGGCATTGCGATGCAGTCCGGTGGATATTCGCAACACATCGCGTGGCACGGTCTGGACGTTCAGTGATGTCGAAGAGTTGCGCGCTTCGCGTGAGCTCCTGGAGTGGGCGGCAACACATGATCCCCTGACCGGACTGGCCAACCGCAAAGCATTTGAATCGCGCGCAAGTCGCTTGATAGACACCTTTCAATCGTCCCAGCCGGCGTCCATGGTGTTCATCGATCTGGACCGCTTCAAACCTGTAAATGACACCGCTGGGCATCTGATGGGTGACCTGATGCTGCTGACGGTGGCGAAGGCCATATCCGGTCAGGTGCGTTGCGGCGATCTGGTCGCGCGCATCGGAGGAGATGAGTTCGCGCTGCTGCTGGACGGGTGCTCGCATGAAGACGCTCTGCGCATCGCAGAGGCCGTGCGCGGGGCAGTTCGCGACGTTCGGCTGCCATGGGGACAGGGCGTCCTGCAAGTGGGCGCGAGTCTGGGCATTGCCGAACTGAATGCAACGCACCAATCGCTTGCGGGATGGATGGATGCTGCCGACGCAGCCTGCTACGCGGCCAAGGCATCGGGGCGTGATGCGGTGCGTTTTGCGACGGGCACGTCGCACTGAAGGTCGCGGCATTGATGGGCGCGATCGGAGGTTGATGAGGCAACGACGTCGTCGCGCAAGAGTTGGCCAAGGGCGCAACCATCAAATGCGGTACTTCGAGGTGTTTGCTTTCGCCTTGCGCCAGTGGCGCTGCGTCGCTTGAGCGCGCGACCACGATTCGATCATCAGCCTTCCGGACCGGCACCGCTGAACGTGTGCAAATTCAGAGACGGGTCGACTACGCAAACTCGTCATCACAGCGCGAGCCTGGCGGTGCACTAAAAGAACTTTGATTTCGACCGCCGGCCGTCTTAGCCAAGGTCAGCAAGCCGCGAGCCCGCTTGAAAGCGATTGCGCTGATATGCGAATGTCAAGGCGCCAACCCGCGGTCGGGCCGCAGTGAAAGAACAGCCTCATCCCCGAAAGAGTCGAAGCACTTGGGCACGCAGCCAGACGTTGGCCGCATCCTGGTGAAAGCGCCGGTGCCAGAACTGATGGACTTCGACAACGGGGGCTTTAAACGGTGGATCGACGATGCGAATGTTGGCGTGCTGTGCACAAATATTCGCAAGGTCGCGTGGGACCGTGGCGATCAGATCGGAGGATTCGATGATCGGCAGCAAACTCATGAAATGCGAGAGGCCCACCAAGACCCGGCGTTTCAGATTTCGGCGACTCAGAAATTGATCGAGCAAATGCTCGCGCCCATCTGGACTCACCACCGCATGGGACGCAGCAAGGTAAGTTTTCAAAGAGATCTTTTCGCCAACGAGGGGATGGTCGCCACGCACGATGCACACATAGTCATTGCGAAATAGCTTTTGCAAGAAGAAGCCAGCCTTTTGTAAGTCCGGCAAATAGCCGATTGCCAGCTCTGCGGCTCCCACTTCCAATGCCGCGGCGGCTGCCTGTCTTGGCATGGAGAGCGTGCGCACATCGCAATGGGGCGCCTCTTGCACCAAGCAGGCAAGGATCTTCGGCAGGAAATGGACCTCGGCGATGTCTGGCGTCACCAGCGTAAAGACCTTGCTGTCCTTGCGGGGCTCGAAGGATGGCGCTGGCAGGATCTCAGCCTTTACGGTGTCGATCACCCGGCGCACAGCTCCTTCCAATTCGGCGGCGCGCGATGTCGGTTGCATGCCTGAGCCCGTTCGCACAAACAGCGCATCGTTGAACAGGATGCGAAGGCGAGCCAGCGCGGCGCTCATCGCTGGCTGGCTCAGTCCAATGGCCTCCGCTGACTGCGTGACGCTGCGGTGCTCCAACATGGAATGAAAAGCAACCAGCAGGTTGAGATCGACTCGTCGAATATCCATGGCGTGGATTGTATGTATACGCAAAATCCGCTTTGTCGATATCAAGCGAATCCCTAGACTCTGGCGCAACAAAGCCCTGGCGAAGAACACACACGGGCGTAGGAGACAAAAATGAGCAGACTGGTTTGTCAGGCGCCACGTGGCTGAGAACGCCCATCGCTATCGCTGCGCGTGTGGCATCGATGTGCACGCACATGTGGTGCCCGAGCGCCTTCCCGCGTATATCGGCAACAAGCTTCCGGCTCAGTGGCCGTCGACCGCTGCAGCGCCGGATGCCGGAGGCCTGTGTCACCGGCACGTGATGATTGCAGGAAAAAATTACCGCACGATCTCGGAAAAATGCTGGAGCGTGACGCGTCGGCTTTCTGATCTGCCAGACATGGGTTTGTCGCATCAAGCGATTTCGCCGATGCCTGAGCTCTTGTCTTACTGGATGGAAGCCGCTGATGCGCATCAGCTTGTGCGGTTTCTCAATGAGCAGATCGCGATGATGGTGGCGGAAGGCGGCGGTGCGCTGATCGGAATGGGTGCGGTGCCGTTGCAAAGCATCGACCTTGCCATTGCCGAACTGAGGTATGTCACCGAAACGCTGGGCTTCGCTGGCGTGGAAATCGGTAGCAACGTCAACGGCACGCCAATCGGCGACGCGCGTTTCGACCCCTTTTTCGAAGCGTGCGAGGCTCTGGACGCGGCTGTTTTTGTGCATGCGCTCAAGCCCACCGGGATGGACAGACTCGTCGGCCCTGCACCCCTGCAACAGGTGCTGGCGTACCCCTCCGATGTAGGGCTTGCCGCCGCTTCCGTGATCACCGGCAATCTGTTGACACGCCATCCGAAACTGCGCATCGCTTTCAGCCACGGCGGCGGAACGCTTGCGCTGCTTCTACCGCGCCTGCAGAAGGGATGGGGCGTATTCCCCGCCCTTCAAGAGCAAGTGCCACAGTCGCCTGTCGAACAAGCAAGGCGGCTTTTCTTCGACACGGTCGTGTTCGATCCACCCACGCTGGCGCATCTCGTCGCGACCTTCGGCGGCACCCAGCTCATGGTCGGGACCGACTATCCATTCAATTTCCATGAACGCGCGCCCATCGCGCAGATCGATGCCACCGGTCTGTCTGCGGCCGTACGCGAACAGTTGACGAGCGGCAATGCGCGGCGCTTCCTGAGTCGAGCATTTCCGGTGGCTGCCGGTGCAAAGGAATCGCCATGAGTTCGCCTTGGATCGCCGGGTTGCGCAGCGTTGCGCTCAATGTGCCGGACCTCGCGCGTGCCGAAGATTTCTACACCCGCGTGTGGAACCTGGACGTGGTCGCACGCACCGCAGGCGCGATTTACCTGCGTGGAACCGGTGCAGACCATCACTTGCTTTCCCTGCACCTCGGCGGCGAAGCCTGTGAAATCCGCCATGTGACCTTGCGTGCTCGTGATCGATCGGCATTGCAGGCCGTGGCTGAGGCATCGCTGCGGGCAGGTGGCAGTATTCACACGCCTCTTGCGTCTAATTCCGAACCTGGTAAGGGAGAGGTCGTCACGGTGCGCGATCCTCACGGCCGTCTTTTACAGGTGGTTCATGGGGATGAAACGCACCGGGACGCATACGCAGCCAGGGACCGGCCCCTGCGCCTTGCGCATGTTGTGCTCAACAGCCATGACGTCGCGGCAACGCAAGACTTCTTCGAGCAGGCATTGGGATTTCGGTTGGCCGATCGCACGCGGATCATGGCATTTCTCAATTGCAATGCCGATCACCACAGCGTCGCTCTGGGTGATACCGACAACGACGCACTCAACCACATCGCCTTCGTCATGCCCGATCTCGAATCGGTGATGCGCGGCGGTGGCCGAATGCGCGATGCAGGCCACGAAATCGAGTGGGGACCAGGCCGCCACGGGCCTGGCGACAACGCCTTCAACTATTTCATCGGTCCGTTCGGCGAGGTCATCGAGTACACGGCCGACGTTCAACAGATCGACGACAGCTACAAGGCCGGCGGGCCGGACGACTGGAAGTGGCCGGCTGGCCGCGTGGACCAGTGGGGTATCTCGCAACCGCCTTCGTCGCGCCTGAAAGACGCACAGCGGCAAGTCTTTTTCATTCCTTCCTGAGCTTTGGAGCATTCATGAAATTCACCACCTTTCTTCAGGGCGGACAGACGCGGCTTGGTCTCTTGGACGGAGACAGTGTCATCGACTTGCACGCCGCGCAGACACAGGTCCCGCCAAGTCTGCGTGCCGCGCTGGCACAGGGAGTTGATCTGGCTGCGGCTGCCGATGCGGCGCTGGCCTCGAACGCGCCACGACTGCCGATGTCGAGCCTGATGCTCGCGCCGTTGGTTCCGGAGCCGGGAAAGATCATCTGCCTGGGGCTGAACTATTTCGACCACGCAAAGGAGGGGGGCCGCGAAAAGCCGGAGTACCCGTGGTTCTTCTTTCGTGGCGCGACCTCGCTGCTTGCGCACGGCGCTGCGGGCATCGCGCCCAGGGTGTCGGTCAAGTTCGACTACGAAGCCGAAATGGCACTGGTGATCGGCCGCCGCGTGCCGCGCCATGTGTCCCAGGACGACGCGCCCGGGTACGTTTTCGGCTACACGTGTTTCAACGACATGTCTGTTCGTGATTATCAGAAACGCACGCCGCAATGGACCATCGGCAAGAACTTCGATGCTTCGGGTGGTTTTGGTCCCGTCTTGGTCACGGCCGACGAACTGCCATACGCCGCGACCGGCCTGAAGATTCAGGGTCGGCTGAACGGCGAGGTCATGCAGAGCGCGAACACGAGCGACATGATCTGGGGCGTGGCCGAGACCATCGCGCTGCTGAGCGACGTTCTTACGCTCGAGCCCGGTGATGTGATCGTGATGGGCACCCCCGCCGGAGTGGGCCAGGCGCGCACCCCGCCGGTCTGGATGAAGGCGGGCGACAGCTTCGAAGTCGAGATCGAGCGCATTGGCACGCTCGTCAATCCGATCCGCGCGGAGGACTGACGCGATGCGCTCTCAACCGCAACGCGACATGCTCTACGACGTCGCGGTGGTCGGCTTCGGCCCGTCCGGCGCCGTGGCTGCCGGATTGCTGACAGGCATGGGCCTGAACGTCTATGTATGCGACCGTCAGCGGGAGATCTACGACAAACCACGTGCGATCGCCATCGACCACGAAGTGCTGCGCGTGTTTCAACAATTGGGCGTGGTCGATAAAGTCTTGCGCCACGTCGAGCCGTTCACGCCCTCTGAATACTTCGGAGCCAACGGTCAGCTCATCAAGCGGCTCACGATGGTCGAGCCGCCATTCCCTCTCGGCTACACACCATCGAATGTGTTCACGCAACCACCCGTCGAGGCGCTGCTGCGCGAGCATGTTCAACAGTCCGTGCACGGTCACGTCGAGCTGGGGATGGCGCTGCTCGGCATCGAACAGAACGAAGAATGCGTTCGCCTGACGTTGCGTGACGACACAGGCGCGCAATTCGAGGTGCGATCCCGCTACGTCATCGGATGTGACGGCGCTTCCAGCACGGTGCGCGATCTGGTTGGCATCCAGCTGGAGGATCTGGCGTTCGATGAGGCCTGGCTGGTGGTCGACGTGCTTGCCAACGCTGGAGGGCTCGCCAAGCTGCCTACGACAAGTGTTCAATATTGCGAGCCCGTTCGGCCCTGCACCTTGGTGATCGGACCGGGCAATCACAGGCGGTGGGAGATCTCGCTGAACGAGGGCGAAGATCCGCGCAAGGTGACCGAGCCCGCAGAAACCTGGAAGCTGCTGGCGCGCTGGCTCGAACCGAGCGATGGCGAACTGTGGCGGCAGGCAAGCTACCGCTTTCATGCCCTGGTCGCCGAGCGGTGGCGCGAGGGACGCGTCTTCATTGCCGGCGACGCAGCGCACCAGCAGCCGCCTTTCCTCGGCCAGGGGATGTGCCAGGGTATCCGCGATGTTTCGAATCTCGCGTGGAAGCTGTCCAGCGTGATCAGGGGCGAGGTGTGTGGTGCAGCGGCCGACGCTCTGCTCGACAGCTATGGCATCGAGCGCCAGCGGCACGTGCGCGATCTCACAGCGCGGATCAAGGAGATCGGATCCGTGATCGGCGAACGCGACGAAGCGAAGGCGATCGAACGGGATGCGCGAATGCTGGCCGAGTGCGGCGGCGTGGTGCGCGATACACCGCGTCAGGACGTCATTCCCCGACTCGAGGTTGGCCTTCTTTCGCCCGACCCGCATGCAGCGAACGGCACCATCTTCCCGCAGCCCTGGATTGCGCACGCTGGGGACCGCGTTCGCTTTGACAGTGTGGCTGGCGACGGCTGGTGGCTTGTGCTGGCCAGCGACTTCGATGGCGGCCTGCCAGCGACTGCGGACTTTTCCCTGCCTGCGCTTTCTATGCTGCGCCTGGGTGAATCGTTGCAGGAGACAGAAGGTATCGCGGCGGCCTGGTTCCAGCGTCACAACTGCAAGGCAGCCCTGGTGCGCCCCGACCGCTATGTGTACGGGGTGGCTGCCGACCAAGTCGACCTGATCGCGATGCTGCAGACGCTGGCGTCTCGGCTGCAGTGGACCCCCCTTCCTCAAATTACAACGGAGACAAAAAGATGAACAGAAGAAATTTCCAGGTCGGCAGTCTGGCTGCCGCCGCTTTGGCTGCCTCTGGCTGGTGCCTTTCCGCCAGTGCGGAAGACAAATGGCCCACCAAGCCCATCAGGCTGGTTTTGTCGCAGCCGGCCGGGTCGGGGCCGGACAACATCGCGCGCATGTTGGGCGACGGACTGGCCCGCAGCCTGGGACAACCGGTCATCATCGAAAACAAACCCGGCGGCCAGAACATCATTGGCGCGCAGACCGTGGCACGGGCGCCGGCAGATGGCTACACGCTGTACTTCGCAACAACCGCCGCGCTCGTCACGAACAGCTATCTCTTCAAGAGCCTGCCTTATGACCCACTGAAAGATTTCGATCCGATCGCCTTCGTAGCCAACAGCCCGTTTGCAATTCTGGTCAGAGCGGAGTCGCCCATCAAATCATTTCCGGACCTGCTTGCGCGCAGCGCGCGAGAGCCGGGCAAGGTGTCGATTGCCAACGAAGGGCCCCGCACCTTTGGCGGCATGATTGCGCGACTGATCAACGCGCGCGGCAAGGCGCAGGCCAACCTGGTCGGCTACAGCTCGGTGAGTGTCGCGCTGACGGACATCGTTGGGGGCCATGCCGACGTGGCCGTTGCGGACCTGGCCTCCAGTTCTCAGTTCGTGCGGGAAGGTCGCATGCGACTGCTGGCAGTCACCTCTGCGAAGCGGATCGCCGGCTGGGACCAAGTGCCCACGGTGGCAGAGTTTCTCCCGGGCATCGACATGACTGGGTGGATGGCCATCGTCGCGCCGGCGGGCACGCCGACTGCCGTTGCGTCGCGTCTGAATGCCGAGGTCAACAAGTTGCTTTCGGATCCGGCGCTGGCCGAGCGGATGCTCACCGTCGGCCCTATCGCAACGCCAGGCGGCTCGCCGAAACAGTTCCAGGCCTATCTGCTGGAAGAGCACAAACGACTCGGTCAGGTGGTCGCAGAAATCGGCCTGCTCCCTGAATAACGCGGCACAAGCTTTTCGGTCACTACAACCCTCTTCAAATCTGTTGTCACTGCAGCCGTTCTTGTGTTGGCCCGCAGTGCACTTGCAGCACCTGCTGATGTTGCGCCCAGGGGGACCTTGAGCGCCGGCGCGCAACGCTGGCAAACTTGGCAGCCCCGAGCATCCGGCTCTTCACGATCTACCGTCCCGTTGCAATGACATCTCTGACACTCGTTCACGCCAATCAGATCATCGAGGCTGCCCTGTCGCATGCCCGGCAAATGGGCTACAAGCCCATGGGCATTGCTGTCCTGGACGAGGGCGGTAATTTGACCGCCTTCGCTCGCGAAGACGGCGCAAGCATGTTCCGGTTTGATGTGGCCCGGGCAAAGGCTTGGGGCTCGGTGGGATGGGAAGTTCAAGCCGCGTGCTGCATGAACGTGCCAAAGGCAATCCGAACTTTTTCGTGGCGCTTGCCGCGACGGCCGACGGTCGCTTTTTGCCGCAGACCGGTGCCGTACTGATTCTGGATGCCAATGGCGCAACGCTGGGTGCCGTCGGCGCCAGTGGCGGGACCGGCGACGAGGATGAAAGTATCTGCATTGCGGGGGTGAAAGCCGCCGGGCTGCGAGTGGGCTGAGTGTCCGTGGGCGTCCGGTCCGCTACGCACTATGCGGCACTCGGACTCACGCGCGGCGCAGGCTTTTAATCTGCCGGGGAATACGGCTCCGGACACGCACCGCGATGCGCGCGTTGCTGCAGATGGCGTTGGCCAGTTCCTGCGTGGGCGCAGTCACTTTACCCGGGATGCCGACCTCGAGCGGAACCAGATCCTTCTCGGGTTCCAGCGCGCCCATCAGCACACCGGGTGCAAGTGCGTGTCGACCAACTCGAAATCGTCGATCGATTCGTTTGTTGCGTGCAGCAGCCCGAACAGGTTCTTCGGATCGACCGGTTGCGGCACCAACTCGATGACTTCGCCCATGCCGAATTCAGTCGCGACTTCGCGCAGGTACTGCAACGCCGCGAAGTCCTCCAGTGCGAAGCCGACCGAGTCGAACACCGTCACTTCAGGCGTGCTGGCGCGCCCTGGGCGCTGGCCCGCCAGCACCCGCCAGAACTCGGTCACCGCGAAGTCCGCAGGCATCTGCTGGATCTCGCCTTCGATGCGCGACTGCGGCTCGAACTCGACGAACACCGATGCGTTGTCGAGCACGCGATGGTCGAGTTCCGTCTTGCCGGGGCAATCGCCACCGACGGCGTTGATGTGATACCTGCGATGCAGGCCGACAAGCCCTTGCGCTGCACGAGCCGGATCATCTCGGGGGCGCTGAGGTAGAGGGTGGTGGGGTAGCGGCTGGAAGTCATGCTTCCAGTGTCTGGAAAGGACGAGTCAAGCGGAAGCGCAAGAGGTGTAGCGTTATGCGGCGTTCGCTGGCGAAGTGGCAGCACCGGCTGGCACTTGGGCAACTACACGCGTTGCGATTCGTAGACCAGCACCGCTGCAGCGAGGTCCTCGAGTGCTGTGCCCACAGACTTGAACACGGTTCGCTCCGATGCATTGCTCCGGCCCGATCTTTCGCCCGCCATCAGTTGCGCCAGCGTGGCCTTGACGTCGGTCGCCTCGAACACGCCGCGTTCTATCGGCCCCAGCAAGTCGCCGCTCTTTTGCAGCGCCTCTTCGGTGTCCACGAAGATGCTCGCGCCCATGAAACAGGCATCGTCGGCCTCGCGCATCGCCGGGGTGAAGCCGCCGATCAGATCCAGATGACTGCCGGCTGCGAGCCACTGGCCGAACACCACCGGCGACGTGGCCAGTGTGGCGCAACTCACGATATCGGCTTCGGCGGCGGATGCGGCGAGGTCGGTCGATACCGCCGCGTCCATGCCTTCACCGCAAAGCTCTTGAACCAGCGTCGTTGCTTGCAACGGCGACCGCGCCCAGACGCTGACGCGATCGATTGCACGCACCGCGCGATATGCTTCGGGAAGCAGGCGAGCGACCTTTCCCGCACCGACCACCAGCAGATGCCGTGCGTCATCACGCGCCAGCCAGGAGGCCGCGAGGGCGGAGGCGGCTGCCGTGCGCCGTGCGGTGATTGCATCGCCATCGATCAATGCCAGGGGCACGCCTGTCGTCGCGTCGTGCAGCAGGTAGCTGGAGTGAAGCCCGGCCAATCCAAGCGCTGCATTGCCCGCCGCGATGTTGACGATCTTGACGCCGTAGTAGCGCGCGTTCCATGCCGGCATGAGCAGCGAAGTGACGCCCGACGGTCGCTCGGGTGCGATCGCCGCCACCTGGTGGACATGGCGCCGCGGTACCTCGCAGCCTGTGAGAAACATGCGACGTAACGCCTCGATCAACGCGGGAAAGGGCAACGCCTGCTGCGTCGTCGGCGCATCGATGATCAACATGGCGTGCTTGCGTGGGGGCAGGGTGAGCGGTGGTGCTGAGCGTTCGGCATCTCGCGAATTCAACCACGGAGGCAAGACACCGAGATCGACAGCGCCATCGACAGCTCCTTGGGCGCGAGCACTTGCAAGTGCAGGCCGCTTTCGGTCTGAGCGCTAGACTGTTTCGCCCACGCACTCCTTTTCGAGGCAAGCACCGATGATGAAACTCCCGTTGATTCCACTGGTCCTCGCGTTTGCCGCTGCGGCCGGTACGGTCGGCACCGCAAGCGCCGCCGGCAACTGTGATGCATTGCGCTCGCAGATCGAAGCCAAGATCGCAGCGTCCGGCGTGGCCAATTTCGCCGTGACCATAGTGGACGCAGGCGCCGCTTCCGGCACACGTGGCAAGGTGGTCGGGAGTTGCGAGATGGGCGCCAAGTCGATCGTGTACCAGCAGATGGATGCGCCGTCCTCATCGACTATGAGCGGTTCGGCCAGCGCAACATCCGGCACTCCCGCTGCGGTTCCGCGGGCCAAGAAAGATGTCATCCTGACGGAGTGCAAGGATGGCTCCGTCTCGGCCGGTGGCGACTGCAAGAAGTGAACGTCAAGTCGCGGCGGGACTTGCCGCGCTCCAAGACCCGCGGCACAGTCGCGGGTTCTAATTGCTCTGAAAACAAGGACACAAGAACACTATGCCGAAAGCCTATTGGGTAAGCACCTACCGCGCGGTCAAAGATTCCGACAAGCTGGCCGCCTATGCCAAGCTGGCCGGCCCCGCGCTCACCGCCAACGGCGCCCGCTTCCTGGCGCGCGGCGACCCGGCCAAGGTCTACGAACACGGCCTGATGACGCGCACGGTGCTGATCGAGTTCGAAAGCGTCGCGCAGGCGATGGCTGCGCATGACAGTGCGGCCTATCAGGAGGCGCTGGCAGCACTGGGCGATGGCGCCGAGCGCGACATTCGGATCATCGAAGGCGTCTGAGTCTCTTCGAGTCACGCTCCCGTCATGCAGTGACTTGCTCTCGACGGCTCGATGACCGACTGATTGCCGCAGGGATAGGCAACGTGGGCGACCCGTGCCTTGTCGAAGCGCAGCACCATCCGCATCCATCCTGGGCATCGCGAGATCGACCAGCCAATCCTGACAGCGTCTATCGTCAACGCAGATAGAAAGCGCCATCGGGCTCACGCTCGCGGTCGTGAGCGCGCTGCAAAGTGCGCTGGTCTGAACGGCGCGCAGTCCGACAGCGTCGGGCGTCGCCTGAAGCTGAAAATCAGGGCGTGTCGCCCACCCGGGCGGCGAGCGTTGCAACCATCCTGCGGGACCAAAAAAATCAGATGGCGCTTCGCGTTTTCATTGTCGAGGACAACCCTTTGATCAGGACCAACCTGATCGAAACACTGGTCGAGCTGGCCGCCATCGAGGTCGTCAGCTTTTCGAATGGGGCACTCGAATCCAATCGCTGGTTGCAGGCCAACCGCGACGCCTGGGATCTGGCTGTCGTCGATCTGTTTCTTGCAGAGGGCAACGGCCTCGCGGTTTTGGGCGCTATTCGCGAGCGCAGTCCGCTGCAGCGGGTGGTGGTGCTGAGCAATTACGCCACGCCGAATCTTCGTGCGCGTTGCGCGGCGCTCGGAGCCGATGCGGTGTTCGACAAGTCGACGGAACTCGACGCCTTTCTTGATTACGTGCGCATCGTCGAAAGCGGGGCGGCGTAGTTATTTCGGCTGCGCGCATACGGCCTGCGCGACGGGAGGTTCGTCAGTAAGCAAATGAGAGTACCCTCCCTCCAAATGTTAACTGCTCGTCACCCGCTCTCATTGCCCCGCAGGCGGGCACGTCGCTGCGGCTGCGGTCCGACTCACTTTTCCCGAGCGCTCTGTCCGGCGTCGTTAGAGGTGTCGTGACGCGGGTGGTGGTCGATCTCTCAACCATCGACCTGGACAACTGCGATCGCGAGCCGATCCATGTGCCGGGGCACATCCAGCCGCACGGGGCGCTCATTGCATTCGATCTGCGGGGCCGACTCACCCATGCGAGCCGCAATGCAGGCAATGTAATCACCAGCCTGCCGAAGCCTGGCCAGGGTTTGCCGATCACATTTCCTGATTCCGAAGCCGCCTTCTGGGCTGCGATAACTGCCGCGCTGCGAGACGCCGAGACCGGACGGGAGCGCGCGCCGCTCACCATGGAATTGGCATCCGAAGAGCGCGTCTTCGACGTCGTGCTCCACACCTACGATGGCCGCGTGATCGTGGAGCTCGAACGGCGTGCGGCACGCGACCAGGATCTTGCCGCATTCGCATTGCTGGCCCATCGCAGCATGGGTCAGATGCGCAGTCGGCGCGACATCTCCACCATGCTTTCGGAAGCGGTCGAAACGGTGCGCAAGCTCACCGGCTTCGACCGCGTGATGGCCTATCGCTTTCATCAGGACGACAGCGGCGAGGTTGTGGAAGAAGTGCGCGTCCCGGCGCTCGAGCCGTTTCTGGGTCGCCGCTTTCCGGCCTCCGACATTCCAGTGCAGGCGCGCGCGCTGTACGTGCGCAATCCGCTGCGCTTGATTGCCGACGTGCACGACGAGCAGGTGCCCATCGATGCGCACGATCCGACCGATCGCGCCCTCGATCTGAGTTACTCGGTCTTGCGCAGCGTCTCGCCGATCCACATCGAGTACCTGAAGAACATTCAGGTCGGTGCCTCGATGAGCTTGTCTATCGTGGTGAATGGACGGCTTTGGGGCTTGATCGCCTGTCATCACGGCGTGGCACACCGCGTGCCGTATGCGGTGCGCATGACGTGCGATGTACTGTCGCACGTGCTGTCGTCCTCGGTGCAAAGCGCGGTCGAACGGCTGGCCGCCAAGCGACGGCTGGCTGCAGTCGAGGTTCGCAAAAATCTGACCGAACTCTTGCTTGGCAGCGACGACTTCGCGACCGCCTTTCCGGACATGACCGACGCGCTCGGCAGCGTGATGTCGTTTGACGCCACCTTGTGCAGCTATGGCGGACTGATGTCGTGCGACGCGCTGCCCAAGGAAAGCGCAGCCCAACTGCTGCACTGGCTCGACACCGCAGAGCAGGACCTGATCGCGCTGCACGAATCCGCCAAGCTGCCCGAAGCGCTGCGTCTGGCACTGCAACCGTTCTGCGGATTCATGGCGCTGTGCATCGACCGGGTGAACCGCGGCTGGATCGTTCTACTGCGACGCGAACAAATCGAAACCATCGTGTGGAGCGGCATTCCGGCCAAGCTCGAACGTATCGGCCCGCTCGGCGCACGTCTTACGCCACAAGGCTCGCTGGCTGAATGGCGGCAGACGGTCGAAGGCACTTCCGTGGCTTGGGACGACGCCGACCGCGTCATCGCGCACGACCTCATGGAGTCGCTGGCGCGCGCCGGTGCGGCACGCGCCGCGCGCATGGAAATGGCGCGGGCGCAATTGCTTGCGGTGCTCGGACACGACCTGCGTGATCCGCTGCAGACCATCAGCATGATGGGGTTGATGCTGGAACAGGGCAGTCCCGATCGGCACGCGGGCTATGGCAAACGCATCTCTACGTCCATCGGCCGCATGCAGCGGCTGATCGGTGAAGTGTTCGAGATGAGCCGCTTGCGGGCCGGACTGGGGCTCGGACTCAACTGCGTGCCGGGCGATGTGTCGGCGCTCGTTCGCGGCCTGGTCGAGGATGCGCATCTTGCGCATCCGGAGGTGGCGATAGTCACTGAGCTGCCGCCGTTCCTGCATGCCGATTTCGATGCCGATCGCATGTCGCAGGTGGTCAACAACCTGATCAGCAACGCGCGCAACCACGGCGTGGCTGGAGAGTCGATCTGGGTTCGTTTGGCCGACGAAGACACGATGGTGGTGCTCCGCGTCGCCAACATGGCGCCGCCGATCAAGGAGACGTCGATCAGCACGCTATTCGATCCGTTCAAGCCGCGCTCCATCGGCAACGTGCGGAACCCCGGCGGTCTCGGGCTGGGGCTGTACATCGCGAGCGAAATCGCGAAGGGGCATGGCGGCAAGCTGGAGTACAGCCACGACGGGACCCGCGTGACCTTCACCGTGTCGGTGCCCAAGCGGCGTTAGTCGTCGGCGGTAGCCGCCACGGTAGGCGCTAGGCCACGTCGACTTCGACCAGCGTGGGCCGGGCCCCGGACAGCGCTGCTCGCAGCACCTCGGCGAGCTGGCCGGCATCGCGTACCGTCACCGCATCGCATCCCTGACCCCTCGCCAGCGCGACGAAATCCATGCCGGGCAAGTCGGTTCCTTGTAGTGCTTCCCCGGGCTCGAAACCGAACACCGGCGCGAAATCCTGCAAAGCGGCGTAGCGGCGGTTTTTCAGGATCACGAAGGTGATGGGCAGGTTCAGTTGTGCTGCGCTCCACAAGGCCTGAATCGAGTACATGCTGGAGCCGTCGCCGATCAGGCCGATCACCTTGCGCCCGCTGTTCGCCTGCGCCTCGGCCAGCGCCACGCCCACGGCGGCCGGCATGCTGTGGCCCAGCCCGCCGCTGACCATCGTGTAGAAGCCGCCGCTTTCCAGCATCGGCAGGTACGCGTGCATGACCGAACGCGCCGTGGGCGCTTCCTCGACCACGATGCTGTCGCGTGCACGGAGGCCGGCGAGGGTCTGCAGGACATAGGCGACGGACATCAGTTCGCCTTCCTGCGG
>NZ_JASJXG010000031.1:0-59186 GCF_035018765.1 Variovorax sp. RTB1 | reverse complement strand
CGCTGGACAATCCAACGGGTAGCAAATTACGTGAGGCAACAGGTCAGCACGAGTAGCATTTTTGATGCGGCAATGCGAGTGGCCAGGATAGTTGACGCCAGCCAATCGGATGAGCGACACGCGATCACGTCTCGCCTCATCACACTGTCGACCGTGTTGGTGCAGGTGATGCCCGGGCAGAGACCGATCTGCATAACGATGTCCGACTTGGTGATCACACCGATCATTGTTCCGTCTGGATCGCAGACCACAAGCAGGCTGATTTGGGTACTCGATAGCAACTGCGCCGCCTCCCGCAGCGGCGCGTTGGATCGGACCGTAACCAGCCGCGAGCGCGTCGCAGCCGCGATGGTGCTGACGCGATTCATGCCCAATTTGCGCACCCCACATCAAGTCCACCATTGGCCGAATCGCCAACGTTCGCATCTTCGAACTGCAGCGTGCGCAGGTGACCCGATCGTTCAATGAAGCCCAGCATGCGGGCCGCCGCGTGGATCGTCAGGGGATGAGGTGTGAAGCCCGGTTGCGGGGTGATGCAATCGGCTATCTCCCGCACGAGCTTCAGCTGTCGATCGGAAGCGTCGGCCATCAGAACCGCCAGCATGTTCTCCAAGGCGATAACGCGAATCTGCAACTGTACGAGCTCGGCATTTGTCAACGGCAGCGCATCGGTTAACAACTCCACCGAAGCTGCAGGGTAATTTCCTTCGATACCCGCTCCCCCCTCGTTGTCCCACCTCGAGATCGCTTTGTTGAGAAGACGGCTTCGCTCCGGTGAATTGGCCGCTTGATCAGACAATGGGTTCATGTAATGGTGCCAATTTCGAAGATACGCGGGCATAACGCAGATGACGCTTCGCAAAATCAAAGCGTCTGGTGATCAGGCCGCACGCAAACGCCGAACCTGGTCGTCCTTTGCCCCTGCAAGCAGGTTGAAGTAGCACTTGATCGTTGCGATCACCAGCGGCACGGCACCGAACACGATCAAGACGACATGGCCCGGCAGGCTCATCCACTCGATCCAGTGCGATCGGTCGCTGCCCGTGTAGTCCAGGCTGCGCGCATGCCAGTAACCGTTTTGCAGCACGTCCCACAACTGCAGCAGACCACCCGGGAACAAGCTCAGCGCCACCATCATGGCCAAGCCGGCGTTGGTGCCCCAGAACGCGCAGCGCAAGTACTTCTCGATGCCCGGCCAGTGCACATCGTCACTTGTCTGGCGCAGCACGAACACCATCAGCGCAATTGCCAGCATGCCGAACACGCCCATCAGGGCCGCATGCGCATGGTTTGGGGTCAGCATGGTGCCCACTTCGTAGTAGCTGACGATCGGCAAGTTCAACAGGAACCCAAACATGCCCGCGCCCACAAAGTTCCAGAAGCCCACAGCCATCAGGAAATAGAACGCCCACTTGTGCGGGATGACCATCTGCTTGCCCTTCGCATCGCGCTCCCCGCGCGTGGTGCGAACGAAGTCCCAGGCGTCGAGCGTAAGCAAAGTCAGCGGCACCACCTCCAGCGCCGAGAACAACGCCGACAGCGCCATGTTGACGTTGGTCTGACCTGTGAAATACCAATGGTGTCCGGTGCCCATTAAGCCGCCGAGGAAGTACAGGATCGCGTCCAGATAGATCACTCGCAGCGCCACGTTGCGACGGGTCAGCCCGAGCTGGAAGAAGGTCAGCGCCACGATCGTCGTGGCGAAGAACTCGAAGAAGCCTTCGACCCACAGATGGATGATCCAGAAGCGCCAGGTGTCGACCACGGTGAAGTTGGTCCTCGCGCCGAAGAACATCGCCGGGATATAGAACGCGGGAATCGCCAGCGCCGCCACCAGAAACATCCTGACGATTGGCCTTGCGGCAGGATCGCTCAAGGTCTGCGGGCGCACCAGCGACCACAGAAGCGCGAACCAGCCGAACAGGCCTGCGACCAGCAATATCTGCCAAACACGACCCAGCTCCAGATACTCCCACCCCTGGTTGCCGAGCCAGAACCACAAGGGTCCGAGCATCTGAGCGATGCCAGCCCATTCGCCCAGCAAACTGCCGAAGATGACCACTGCAAACGCAGCGAACAGCCCATGGGTGCAGGCCGGCAACCAGCGCGGCTCCTCTGTTCGGAGCGACCTGCCCAGAAACAACGCGGCGGCCACGTAGGCGGTGGCGATCCAAAAGATCGCCAATTGGAGATGCCAGGTGCGCGTCAAATTGCTGGGAAAGAGGCGCTCTATCTGTATACCGTAAAAGCTACCCGGGTCGGCGCGCCAATGGGCCGTTGCGGCACCCACGAGCGTTTGTGCCAGAAACAGCACGGCAACCACGACGAAGAACTTCACAAGCGCGTTTTGCCCCGGACTGGAACGGCCAGGCAGCATCTGCGGCTTGACGTTGTGGCCCCGGGTGATCCAGCCGAGGTAGTCGAATTTGCCGAAGGCCAGCAGCACGGTCGATATGCCGGCGAGCAGTACCAGCAGGCTGACCGCGCTCCACAACAGCGCGCCCGAGATCGGCACATTTCCGACGCTTGGGTCATACGGAAAGTTGTTGGTGTAGGAGTGCACTTCGCCCGGCCGGGCCGCGACGGACGCCCAGGCCGCCCAGGTCACGAAAGCCGTGAACTGGCGCAGCTCAGTCGGATCGGTGATCAGATCGGCCTTCAGGCCGCCGTTGCGCGACGGGTCGTGGAAATAATCGGTCCAGTGCGCGATCTCAGATTTAAAAGCGGCGGTCTGTCCTATGGTGAACTGCAGCAGCCCGGTGGACGCGTCATAACGGTTCGTTTTCAACGACACGCCCGTCTCGGCCTGGACCGCTGCCGCCTGACCTGGAGTCAACGCGTCCAGCGGCTTGCCATACTGCTCCTGCGCAATGTCCTGGGCGGTGACCAGTCCCATGCGGTGCAGTGCGGCGGCCGAATAGTCGGGCCCGAGATAGGCACCGTGGCCCCAGATGCTGCCGTTGGCCATCAGGCCGTAGCGCAAAAACAAGGTCTGTCCGTCGCCGACATCTTCTGCGGTGAACAGGAGCTCACCCTGTGTATTCACCACCTGTGCCGGAATCGGCGGCGCGTTGCGATACGAGAGGGTGGTTATTAGCAGCAGGCCCGAAAAGCCAAGCACCATCACGATCAGCACAGCCCGTATCCACCAGGGCGACAGCGAGCCGTCGTCCTTGGCCACGGGCTGCGCGGCGACGCCTTTGGCCGGAGGCTTGCTCGCGACCGCATCAGTCACAGCGCCGCCTTCAGCATCGCCAGACAGTTGAGACGCTGGGCGTGGCTGGGCCGCATCAACGCATCAACTTCGCGCGCGGTCCCGATGTATAACTGCGCGCCGCCCTCCAGGCTTTTGCACATTATTCGTTTGCTCGGCGTATCTCCTTGCCGGAGAGCAGAGTTACGCGAAAAACACCCGCACATGCAGCGCTTTGTCCGGAGTCGTGGTGGTGCGGGCGCCAGGGGGTGCACTGCCAAGCGGGCCGAATGTCGATTAGTTCGCCCGACAGTGAATAGTGAATGGCCATGACTTGAAGCTCCTCATCCCATCCTGCGCTCAAGGACGGAAGGCTTCTGTGCGCTATCGAACGCAGCCAGGAAGTTGTAGGTGTCCTTCCTCATCGGCGGAATTGGAGTGCTGCGTACGGCGATTTTCCTTACCCGATACGGACTGCCTCCCCAAGTGGGGATGACCACTTGTTATGCCGCATCCTCATGCCGCCAGTTCTTTAGGAAGAAGGCGGTCATATTCTTTCTTGACCACTGCTTAACACTCGCAGGTGCGCTTTTCAAGCCCAGGCCGTGTCCTGGTCAAATGAATTCGCACACTCGGATGGGTGGAAATCAGTTGGACAGTAAACGTGACGAAATCAACCCTACGAGTCTTTGACGCGCGCTTCAAGCTGCAAGTCGTTCAGATGATCCGCGTCCAGGGAGAGCTGGCCCCATTCGCTTGAACAGATTCCGAATCTTTTTAAGTGGATCCTGCGGGGTCAGGCTGCCTGGGCCGAAGGCCATGGCAGCGAGTCGAAGTACACCACATCGGGTGTGCGGGCTTGCAAGCTCGAGTGCGGCCGGCGGGTGTTGTAGAACTCAATGTACCGGCCGATCCCGGTGCGGGCCTGGCCGACGCTCTCGTAGGCGTGCAGGTACACCTCCTCGTACTTGATCGAGCGCCACAGCCGCTCGATGAACACGTTGTCGCGCCAGCAGCCCTTGCCGTCCATCGAGATGCGGATGCCGTGAGCTATGAGCAGTCCGGTAAAGGCGCTGCTGGTGAATTGGCTGCCTTGATCGGTGTTGAATATCTCGGGAGTTCCGTGCTTCATGATCGCTTCCTCGACGGCCTCGACGCAGAACTCGGTGTCCATCGAGATCGACACCCGCCAGGCCAGCACACGGCGGCTGTACCAGTCGATCACCCCTGCCAGGTAGACGAAGCCCCGGGCCATTGGGATATAGCTGATGTCCATCGCCCAGACCTGGTTGGCCCTGGTGATCGCGAGCGTGCGCAGCAGGTATGGGTAGATCGTGCGTCCTGGTGCCTTCTTGCTGGTGTTGGGCTTCCTGTAGAGCGCGGTGATGGCCATGCGCCGCATCAGCGTGGTCATATGCTTGCGGCCCACGACGACGCCCTCTCCTCGAAGCAGGTCGCCAAGCATGCGCGCTCCAGCGAACGGCAACTCCAGGTGCAACTCGTCAATGCGACGCATCAGATTCAAGTCCGCATCGCTCATCGGCTTGGCCCGGTAGTAAGCGCTGCCGCGGCTGATGCTCACGAGTTCGGCCTGCCGCTTGATCGGCAGCGCATGATCTCGCTCGATCATCGCTTTACGCTCAGCAGATCGGCCCTGCTGAGCGCGCCGGACAAAAAATCGATCTCCAGGGCCTGCTGGCCAATCTTGGCGTGCAGCGAGTTCAGATCCACAGCGGGCTCTGCCGCCGCAGCCTCGCCGCCGAACACGTCAACCGCTCGGCTCAGAAGTTGGTTCTTCCAGTCGGTGATCTGGTTGGGGTGAACGTCATGCTGCTGCGCCAGTTCGGCCAGCGTCTTGTCGCCTCGAACGGCCGCCAGCGCCACCTTGGCTTTGAATGCCGCTGAGTGCGTGCGGCGGGGTCTTCTGCTTATCTTTGCTCCAATCTTCACAGGCGAGGTCCTCGCCAGCAGGAGCAGTTTCCACACTTATCGGATTGTTCAGATTTCCGGGGCCAGCTCTCAACCTCCATGCGCCGCCACGACTTGCCAGACCATCACGAAGCCGAAGCCATGCGTCCTGGCGTCGCGCGGCGCAATGTTGTGAGCCGCTTCAATGTCTCGTTCCAAAGTGGAGCGCGCGGAACCCCCGGTTAGGCCCTGGGGCGCGCGATCGAGCAACGCGTCCAACACGACCGGTGCCATGCCGGTGCCCTCGTCCTGAATAGTGACTACACCAGCTGTGCTACTTTTAGTGCCCTGTCGAACGCAAAAAACACCAACCACATTGAAAGTGCCAAGGATAGGTACAGCACCAATGGCGACGCCCCCAGGATGTAGCGGCCTTGCTGCAGCGCGTCGATGGCGCTCGCGTGGACTTCCGTTGAGGAGACCAATGTCGTGCCGGTGCCGGTGCCGGTAGCGACGTACCACAGCACGGCGAGCGTGCCCAGCGCGACATTGCGCGACTGCCCGACCACGATCGTGCGGCCCTTGAGTTGATCGGGGAGAAGCTTGCCTTCAAGCACATCGGAGGCGGCCCTGCGGGGCGTCGACGCGTTTTCGCTTGGTGAACGCCAAAGATTGAACTCCCCTCCCGCGAGGCAAGGACTGCGGAGTCCTATGCGCCCGAAGATCGCCCTACAACGTCTCGACGGTCGATCGCCGTGCCTCTAAGCAAGTGAGTACCGCGGCAGACTGATGGTGAAGACACAGCCGGTTCCCGGCACGTCACGCACGCTTAAAGTTCCCAGATCTGCTTCAATGCTCTGCCGGGCGATAGACAGGCCCAGCCCCAACCCAGCATTTGCGTGGCCGCTGTGCTTAAAGGGCACGAACATATTCTCGACACCCTTGGGAGGCAGGCCGCCGCAATGGTCCTCGACGTCGATCAGAACGAATTCTCCAAAAGCATGAGCGTTCAAAGTCACGGCGGTATTTGCGTGAGTGAACTTGAAAGCGTTCTGCAGCAAGTTCGCCAACGCAGCGTGCAGAAGCTCTCGATTCGCGTTGATCGCCAGCAACGGGTCCACGTCGCACACTTCAAAAATCCGACCTAGCGAATCGGCACTGAATCGACCTGCAATCGCAGAATCCGCGATGAACGAAGCTACGGAAAACGTTTGCCGTTCATGCGGCTTCTCACCACGCACTTCGACGAGTGCACCACCGATCAGCAGAGTCAACGCTTCAAGACTGCGCGACAGAACCGCACCGGTAGCGCCCCGGACTGTCATGTTGCCCACATCCAGCGCGCGAAACGCAAGGGTGGCCGTTCCCAATGCATTTCGGAGTTCGTGAACCAAAAAGCCCAGCCTCTGTTTCTCGCCAGCAATCTGATGCACCGAAATTTGCGCGTCGCGCTGGAAGCTGAACTCCGCGACTGCATCCGCGATGGCGTTATCCAAGCATCGGTTCAGTGTGCGGAATTGATCAACGGTAAAAGGCGCGTCCCGCTCAAAAGCCAGATCAGTGATTGCCTGACACACATCGCCGTAGTCGTGGACCACCTGATCTACCGTGTAGCCCAGATTCAAAAGCGCTTTGCCGTGTGCTGTCGCGCTCACGCCAATTTCAGACAAGGCTAGCGCATCCCCGCCGGACGGCCCGGAGATCTTGACGCTCGCATCGCCGTCGTTGTTTGTTTCGGCGGCAAGTGTTCGAGTTAGTTGATCCAGGAACATCGACACGCCTTGGACCAGACGCTCTTCGGACGCCGCGCGGTAAGGCCGCTGTGCCGCTTTGAGCTTGCACCGGGCGATTAACTCATCACGGTTGTTGACGAGAAAACGATGCATAGGAAACTTTCTTGCCCAACGGCAGATTATTCAACGCGCTTTTGTTGCTCCTGCTTAAGAGTTTGCAGCGCTCACACTGAGTCGAAATTTTGTCCTAGCGGCAAAACCCTCACCCCTCTCCAGCGCGCAGCATGTAGTGAATAACTTGGTGTCTACGTAGGACGACATCTTGCAGACCTGTCATCCCGCTGCAATGGGGAAATTCGGCCGTGCCAAGCGGAGAACGCTGTGCAAAGCTGCCATGTCACTTTCAACGCCGTAACCGGTGTACCTGCCGAATTCTCAGCATTCACGGCGTTGGGAGTCGTTCTTTTTGATGGTGCATAGCCGCACGTAGCTGGCGCAATGTCTTTTCAAAGCCCCCGGCATATGCATTGCGGGCCGCCAAGGCTTTACCCTCGGGGCTCTTTGGGCCGGTGGACTTTGACCGAGGCTGCCATCGCTGGATTGCCTCCCTGACCTTGTCCCTGGAATCCGTACCCCATAGCCGAGTTCATGAGTTGGCTTGCTGTGGCTGATTGGCAAGCCAGTCCTGCTCGAACTGCATCGGGCTGACGTATGCCAGCGTAGAGTGCAGCCGGTCGCGGTTGTACCAGAGCAGCCAATCGATGGTTTCGTCCTTCGCCTCGCGCCCGGGTCTTGAACCGTTTGCCGTGCAGCCGCTCCACCTTCAACGACCCGAACAGCGTCTCACTGCAAGCGTTGTCCCAGCAGTTGGCCGCCACGTCGGTCAAGTCGGGCCTGGCGCGCGCCATCTTGTACTCGCACCGCCGATGGGCAGCCCTCACGCGCTATGCCAGCGATGGCCGAATCGACTCTGACCACCCTGGACCAGTCGCACCGCCTCCTGCTTGAATTCGAGCGTGTAGCGCGCTCTTGCCGTCTTCGTCATTTCCGTTCTCCTTGCTTGAATTGAAACACTCAGCAAGGGGTACGTTTTTCGAGGGCAAGGTCAATATGCCGTGTGGTTCGCCCATTGATGTCGCGGCACGCCCGCACGAAACCACGTGTGTCGTAGGCCTTGTCGGCTCCAACGGTGATGCGCTGCTCCCGAATTTCGATCTCCCCGAGCATCACCGCGGCCGCATCACACTCGGCAGTCCCAGTGGCCTTCATGGTCTGCACGTTCACCACCAGGCCATGGCGGTTGTCAGTGGCGATGTGCCTCAGGAAGCTGGGCAGCGCCGGTGCCGCGTTGCTCTTGCGATAGAACTGCGAATCGGGATCGGTCCGGGACTCGTGGATCTCGTCGCTGCGCCGCTCACCACGCCAGTCCTCGGGGTCGCGCCCGTCGTCACCGCTGTCCTTGCGTCGCATGCTCTTGTGACTAGCCCAGGCCTTGATCTGCGTGCCGTCGACGCTGAAGTGTTATCCAGACAGCAGATCCGTGGCCTTGGCCATGTCGGCCGTGGCGTTGAACAGTTCGATGAGGAAGTCATGCTCGATCATCCGGTCGCGTTTCTTCGATGTTGACCGAGTGGTTCGACACTCCATCTTCGATCGACAGGCCGACAAACCAACGGAACAGCAAGTTGCAGTTATTCTGCTCGACAAGTTGCCGCTCGCTGCGAACGCTGTAGAGCACCTGCAGCAGCATGGCACGCACCAGCTTCTCGGGCGCTATGCTCGGATGGCCTCCATTGACGTCGGCTTAATACACAGCCGAATGACGCTCGTCCGTCTTGGCAAGCGCTTCGTTTATCCATGTGCGAATCGGTCGCAGCGGATGATTCGCAGGCACGGAGTCTTCCAGCGTCACCTTCGAAAACAGACTCGCGTTGTAGCCGCCACTGCCTCGCATCGTCGCTCCTCGGTCTGCTCAATATCGCAATTGTCGGAAAGATCTCGGGGTTCTTCAACGTCCCTGCCAACACACGACGCCAGAGGGCCTACCAGTCGCGTGGATGTCCTACACAGCTGTCTTTGGCTGGCGGACACCATGGTTTATGACGCTTGCTCCGTTGGACGCGCACCCCTCTAGCAACACAACCCTCCTACCGCGCGCAGCTGGCCAAGTGCCGAACATCGTTGCTTTGGGGATTTCAGGAGTAGGCAGTTGATTTCGAGGCCGACGTTCATTAGAAGCGTTGAGACGTCCGTTCCGCAGAACCGATTCACGAAAGCTGAGTGCCTGGCTGAGTTTGAAGCTTCAGACTGGTTCGGCAGGCTCGACCGCAGGTCTCACACCATCGCGCGTACGGTGCTGCAACGCGACAACGGTATCGACGCGCGTCGGTTGGCGGTGGATCGCCTGGCAGATATTTTCCAGATCGACCCTGACACGTTGAGTGAACGATTCCTCCGCAACGCGCCCGCGCTCGCATCCGACGCGGCGTTTCACGCGGTGGAGAGGGCCGGTCTCCTGGTCGCCGACATCGATGCTGTCGTCGTCAGCACATGTACCGGCTACCTGTGTCCTGGCCTGTCCGGCTATGTTGTCGAACGCCTGGGGCTCCGACCGAACGTCCAAGCCTATGACTTAGTAGGCCAGGGTTGCGCCGCGGCCCTTCCGAACATGCAAATGGGTCGGGCCCTGCTGCTCGGCGGTGATTGCCGCCATGTTTTGTCAGTTTGCGTCGAGGTCAGCAGTGCGGCGATGTACCTTGACGACGATCCCGGGGTTCTCATCAGTGCCTGCTTGTTTGGTGACGGCGCGGGCGCGGCGGTGTTGTCACGCGAGCCCCGCTCGGATGGGCGCTCCATCGAGTGGACGGACAACACCTCGCTGGTATTGCCCGAGCACAGGCGCGCTCTCAGGTTCGAAAGCCGCGCGGGGATGCTGCGTAACATTCTTACCAAAGAAGTTCCCGGACTCGCCGCATCCAATGCACTTGCGGTGCTGAATACGGTGCTCGATCGCGCTCGTGTCACGCTATCAGACGTGACCACATGGATCATGCACGCGGGTGGGCGGGATGTGCTGCAAGCAATCGAAACGCGGTTCGAACTCACAAAGCCGGACCTTCGCTACAGCGCGGAGATGCTGCGGGAATACGGCAATCTGTCGAGCGCGTTTGTGTATTTCGTGCTGCAGGCGGCGCTGGCCGACGAGGCCCCCGATGGCTGGTGGTGGCTGTCGTCGTTCGGCGCTGGCTTTTCTTGCCACGGTGCTTTGCTCAAGGTCGGGTGAGCATCGGCGAATGAACACTTCATCCCTGATGCCGCGCCAGGTGACGCCCGAGGCGCTTGACTCGCTTGGTGCCGACGACCCTGCCGCGCAGCGATCTCGCCGTGACCTTCGCCGCCTTCACGTCGTGATGGGCACTCTTTCGATCATGACGCGTGCGATCGGCGCCGAGCCAAACCGCGCGCCGCTACGCATCCTCGAGCTCGGTGCAGGCGACGGCTCGCTGGCACTGCGCTTCGCGCACAGACATGCGCGGCAGTGGCCGCGCGTGTCATGGACTTTGCTCGATCGCCAGGACACCGTCGCCGAGTCGACGCTGCACGGTTTGCGCGCGGTCGGTTGGCAGCCCATCATCGTTGTCGCCGACGTGTTCGACTGGCTAAGTAGGAACCAGCAATGCGGCTGGGACATCGTTGTCGCGAACCTGTTTGTCCACCACTTCGAAGGCGATGAGCTCGGACATCTGTTGCGCGCGCTATCCAAGGTCACGCCACTGTTCTTCTGCTGCGAACCACGGCGAAACATCACAGCGCTGATTGGCAGCCACCTCGTCGGCCTGATCGGCGCCGGGACAGTGACTCGCGAGGATGCGGTGCTCAGCGTTCACGCCGGCTTTCGGGACTGCGAACTGTCGGCGCATTGGCCGAGCCACGAAGGCTGGTCGCTGCGCGAGTATTCGGCAGGTTTCTTCAGCCACTGCCTGCTGGCGCGCAAGACGTGAGCGCCTCACCCGCTTTGCAGTACGACGCTATCGTGGTCGGCAGCGGGCCTTCCGGCGCGACCGCAGCGCTGCTACTGTCGCGGTCGGGCTGGCGTGTAGCGATCGTCGAGAAAGCTGCATTCCCGCGTCGCAAGGTATGCGGTGAGTTCGTCTCGGCCACGACGTGGCCTCTCCTCGATGCGCTTGGGGTCGGCGACGAACTCAGGGGCCAGGCGGGGCCCGTCGTGCGCCGCGTCGGGGTGTTCGCGCGCACGTCGATGGTCACGGCGCCGATGCCTGCCACAGGCAACGGGGTCGAAGGGGGACGCGCGGTCAGCCGGGAGTCGCTTGACGCAGTGCTCCTGTGCCGCGCCGTGGCGGCAGGCGCGACGCTCTGGCAACCGTGGACCGTGGCAACGTTTGAGTCCGGCGCCGGGCGACATGCTTGCACTATTGAGCACCGCGAGCGGGGCGAACGCATCGTTCTGGAGGCGCCGGTGATCGTCGCCGCGCACGGCTCGTGGGACCGCGGCCCGCTTCCCACACAGCCACGGCGCAAGGCTGCCGCCGCGTTGGACCTTCTCGGCTTCAAGGCAAGGTTCCAGGGCGGCACTCTCGATGAAGATCTGATGCCGCTGGTCGCGTTCCCCGGCGGTTACGGCGGCATGGTCAACACCGGCGCGGCGCGAGTCAGTCTTTCGTGCTGCATCCGCCGAGACCATTTGGACGCCGCCCGCGCTCGGCACCCGGGGCGTACTGCGGGGGAGGCCGTGCTCGCGCACATCTTCGAACACTGCGACGGTGTCCGCGCAGTCCTGGCCACAGCCTCTTGCGATGGCCAGTGGCTCGGGGCGGGGCCGATCCGGCCCGGCATACACGACTTCGGCCGAGATGGCGTGTTCGCGGTCGGCAACGCCGCTGCCGAGGCGCACCCCATCGTGGCCGAAGGTATCAGCATCGCGATTCAGTCCGCAGCGCTGCTAGCGGAGACCCTTGGCTGCTTCTCCGCTGCCGCGTCTGCACCCTTGGCGCTGGCGGTGGCACACGCGCGGTACCAACGGCTTTGGCGCCGCAACTTTACGCCGCGTATGCGCGCCTCCGCGCTTTACGCCCGAATGTTCATGCGGCCCTTGTCGACGCGGCTTGCGGTGGTGTCGATGCAGGTCTTCCCATCTATGCTGCGCATCGGCGCCGCGTGGAGCGGCAAGTCGCGCCAGCTGCAATTGCACTTGAACGCACCTCTCGGAGACGACGCATGACTAAGACTGCTGGCGCCGGCTCATATTTAACCTAGAGGAGCTGCGGCTAAAAACTTGGACTGTTTATGCCATGAACTCCAAGCTTCGACGGTAGTCAAGAGGGCTACGCGCGCCCAAGGACATCTTGATCCGCTTCTCGCTGTACCAGCGGATGTAAGAGTCCAAGGCTTGGGTGAACTGCTCAACGGTCGTTGACTGCCAGTTGCCAGGATAGAACCATTCGGTCTTCAATCGACCGAAGAAGCCCTCGCAAGCCGCATTGTCGGGCGAACACCCTTTGCGGGACATCGAACGCGTCAGCTCGGCATCCGCGATGCGTGCCAGCCATCCCGGCCATCGATAGTGAGCGCCGCGATCCGAATGCACAACAGGCCGGTTGGTGCTGATGTCGATCGTGTCGATAGCGGCATCCAGCATCGTGTTCACGCGCTGCGCGTCCGGGCGCATGCCGATCGTCCAACTTGAGTATTCCGGTCGAACGTGACCGCCATTCCGGCGAACGTGACCGGTACGGCGGTATGCGCCTCCGGCATGGGGATTGTCTGCATAACTCGACCCTATCCGTACCTCGTCAAAAGCAAGAGAACACGGACGACATGGTCCATCATGCAAGCTGATCTGCGCATCACGACCGTATGACGGCTGTGCTGCCAGGGCAACCGGCGCTGCGCTGCATGCAAAGCGACTTACTTCTTTGCCTTAGTTGCGGCGAGATCGGCCGCTGCTTCGGTGCCCTGAGCCTTTGGCCCTTCCCACACCTTCCACAATACCTTGCCTGTCCCGGCATCCACGGCGACCTCGACGATCGACGTCTTGCTCAGCAGTTTGATGTCGAACGTATAGATCAGGCAACCGCCTTCGGATTCCAGTCCGGAACTGGAGACCGAGGTCGCCGCCACGTTGACGGCCTTGAGCGCGGTGCTCTCAGCGTCAGCCTGGGTCACTTTGGCCAACGCCGGAAGGTCTGCATCCGTGATACCCGCTTTGAGATGAATCGAGCAGGGCAACTTGGCGGCACTGGCGCCAAACGATGCCAGGAGCGCGACGACGAGAAAGACTTTTTTCATGGGAACTCCGACCTCATTTCAGGGGTGGTCGAGGGCAGTAGGGCCATGACGTATGGCCGCTGTCGCTCTAGCACGATGGATGGTGCAGTCCGTGCGACCGGAGCGTCTGTGCGATGACCAATACGACCCGGGGCATTGCCTTGCCGAGTCGCATGAACAGCTTCAACGCTGGCGGCGAAGACTGTCGTTACTTGCGAGCACTGCTAACGGCTGGTTCAGCGAAACAGCGCACACCTTCAGTAGTCGACCCAACGGCCAGTCTCTTGTCTGAACCGTTCGGTCTGTACCAACAAAAAGGCCCCAGCGTCGGCATGCCACGCGTGGCGCTCGACGCTGACGGATTCCTCGCTGACCCGCAACACGTTGAACGCGTTCACTTCACCGCGGCTGCGCGTGGAGGTCGCAGTGCCGGCTTGTACAGCGAGCGCTGCATAGCCAGGAAAGTCGTGACGGCTGGACGTATCACCCGCATGGCTAGTGTGGAAGTGGCCCGCAAGCAGCAAATCGACGCCGCAGGTCGAGAAAGCTTCCATCGCCTGGCGTGCTCGCCCAACCAGTTTGGCCTTGCCCGTCACGTCGGGCAGGTCGAAGGGGTGATGGGTGACGATGATCTTGGTAGTTCCAGACGGCAGTGCGGCGATGCGGCAACGGATCGATTCGATTTGGGCGTCGTCGATGCGGCCGCCCTTGAAAGTCATTGCGCGCGCGGTATTGACGCCGAGAACGGCAATCTCCTCATCGATGAACGACGGCTCCAAGTCTTCATTGATGCTGCGACGGTAGTTGCCGAAGGGATCTAGGATCCGCTCGAGGACCCTGTACAGCGGTACATCGTGGTTACCAGGAACGACGACCTGCGGCCTGGGCAAGCGATCAAGAAAGGCACGCGCATGACGGAACTGATCGACCCGCGCTCGTTGAGTCAGGTCACCTGAAACAACGACGCAATCCGGTCGGCTCGCCTGCACTCTGGCGAGCAAGGGTTCGATCACGGCCGGGTCGGTTCGGCCGAAGTGAAGATCCGAAAGATGGACCAAAGTGCGCATCAACGACCCATCTCAAGGGCCTGGCCGATCCGACGAAACCGCGCCGAGAACCGTCAGGCAGGCCGGGCGGATGCGATAGTGCAGCGGCGGCTTCATGACGCTGGTCTCGCCGTCGGTCGCCACGCGCAGGTGATGATGACTGCTCTCGACAATGATCTCGGTGCCGAGCACAACGTCGAAATCTCGCGCCTGTTTCAACTGCCCCACGAGCGCTCGAAGCGCGAGTTGCACGAGCCGTATGCGTCCCGCTCGCTGTGTTGCGTAAAGGCTCAGACTGCCGCCGGTCAAGCTCTCGCGGTCGCCCATAGAAAAGCCTTCCATCCGATATTCATTGTTGCCGATGAAGACGAAAGGGGTACGCCGCCGATGCTCAATCCCCTTCACCGAGAGACAGACGCTGAGGAACGGGTACTTCCGAAGCGCCGTTACGGATGCCCAAAGAAGTGCCAGCCATTTGCCGCGGCCGATACGTTTTCGCTGTCGATCCCGCTCGTGGACGATGTCCGGGTACAGGCCTAGGCTCGAATTATTGATGAAGACGCGTCCGTTGACTTCGCCCACGTCGACTCGAGTGCGTCGCCCAGCGGCGATCTGCCTGACCGCTGCATCGAGGGCCAAGGGAAGCCCCAGATCCTTGGCAAAGTGATTAAGCGTGCCGAGCGGTAAGATCCCAAGTGCGATATCGCCGCCCGCCAACTCTGCTGCGACCGTGCTGGCGGTTCCGTCGCCGCCACCGGCGACGATGACGTCAGCGTGCTCGGAGATGGCATCGGCGATCTTCGCGGCAATCTCCCCGCCCCCTCTGGCCAGACAAACCTCCGCGGGTACACCGGCAGACACGAACAGGCCCTGAACCTGGCGAGTTAGTGCCTCATCGTGGCCGCTCCCGGAGTTGGCATTGAGGATCACGAAGATGCGGCTCATCGCAATGAATGCGGCCGGTCCCGCCCGCGCTCAGCCAAAAGCGTATCCGGCGTGGAGCCGACTTTGCGCCAAAACGTGGTCAACGCGCTCAGGCAAAGCGCGACCCAGGCGACGCCTTCGGCGAAGGCCGCACCGACGTCACTGAGGTAATGCACGCCGAGATACATCCGAGAAAACGCCACCAGCAAAATCGCCAACGCTGCTGCGGTGACAGCCAGAACCCGCCATTGGAGCGCCCGCGTTTGGCCGAACACCCAGACTACGCCGAGCCCATAAAAGATCGTGCTGGCCGCGACGTGCCCGCTCGGAAAGCTGTAGCTCGTAAGGGTAAGAAGTGGATCAGCAAAGTGTGGTCGGGCGCGATGAAATGCGAGCTTCATCAGCACGTTGAGTAGCATGCCGCCGACCACACAAAGCGCCAGCGTCGAAACGCGGCGCCACCGCCGCTTTTGGAAGGCCAGAATGCCGACGATGCTTGTGTAGAAGGTCATCGCAACGGTCGAGTGAAGTTCCGAAACTACCAACATCCAGTGCGTCGCGCCGGTGCGCGCGTGCAGGTGCAGCCATTGGGCGACCCGCTCATCCATAACGGTCAGGCGGTCCCCCGTCACGACGTCTTCGGCAATGGAGCCGAACAGCCACGCAGCGGCGACGAGGAGCACGGCCCCAACGCCGAGTTGCATGACCAGACGAACCCGAGCCGATGGATCGCGAGCCTCAGGCACAAGGCAAACAGGTTTTGCAAAGATGATTCATACCGTCATTTGGTGGCTGCGGGCAAAACCCCGAGCAGCAATAGCTGTTGATTAAGAACCGAAGTGCACACTATCACCTCCAAGTCGAGTTGCGAGAACTCCTTGGCCTTGGCCTTGGTCTGTCGAACGAAAGGGCTTTCGACCAACTCTTCGCGCGCATGGCTGCGCTCGGGCTTGGGCGGTCCGCCATGCGCATATTGACCTTGTTTCATAAGGATCCGGGTAGCTTGAAGACGGTGGCCCTCCGCTCGACGGCCGTCTTCGTGGGATGCGCACCGGCGGCGCCGGGGGCGGGTCTGACGCCGCTGATGATCGATGGTGGCTTGTTCGCGCGTCTTGCGCACACTGGCCCCTATGCAACGATGCCGGCGGCTTACCGGTGGCTGTTTGGTCACCGGCTTGCAGCAAGCGGCCGCCATCTCGGCGCCAGCCCGGTGATTGAAGAGTACCTCAACAGCCCGCGGCAGACAGCGCCGAATGACTTGCGAACCTACCTTCAAATGCCGCTCCAGCCGATTGAGACTTTGGCATAAGTGAACGCGAGGTTGACAAAGTGACCAGGGCCCTGCCGCCGCTTCCGGCCGAGGTACGCAAAGTCTTCAATACCTGGCCAAGCGAAGCTCGCGCGCAGTTGCGCAAGCTGCGTGCGCTCATCTACGCGACGGCCGAGCGCACGCCCGGTGTCGGCATGCTCGAAGAAGCACTACGCTAGGGCGAGCCGGCGTACATCACCTCGCAAACGAGCAGTGGCAGCACCGTGAGGATCGGCTGGAAACCCGCACGCCCGAAATACGTTGCGATATATTTTCATTGCCTCACAGGGCTCGTCGGAACGTTTCGCACGCTTTTCCCGGGCGGGTTCGCATTCGACCGCAATCGAGCCATCCTGCTCAGGATCGGCGAGCAGTTTGATCGCAACGCAATCGCCATGTGCATCGCGGCAGCGCTGCGCTACCACCTCGAACGCCGCTCGCGTCGATGAAGCATTGGCGTCGACTACGCTCTCAAGCGGTCGCTGTCGCCAAGCCATGGCGGTCATGGCGGTCGGCTCGGTGCCGAACAACTGACATCAAGTCTGGTGCTGCCAACTGTAGTGAGCAAAGCAATGCCGCGATGCGCTCAATTTGGTTCTGTCGCGATAAGCCACATCGGCTGCTCTGCGAGGTTGGCGAATCAGGGAAGTTGACGATGAACGGAACGTTGCGCAAGGAGCTCAGGCGACTGCACTACCCGCTGGAGGTGATGTTGCTGTGCGTGCGCTGGTATGCGGCCTACCCGCTGAGCCTGCGGCACATCGAAGAGATGATGGCCGAGCGAGGCGTGTTCGTCGATCACGCCACAGTCCATCGCTGGGCGATGGAGATCTTGCCGGTGCTGACCGCCGTGTTCCGACGACGCAAACGGCCGGTGCGCCAGTTGGCGCATGGACGAGACCTATTTCAAGGTCGCCGGCCAGTGGAAGTACCTGTACCGCGAGGTCGACCGCGATGGCCACACGATCGCCTTCATGTTGCGTGCCAAGAGAGACTGCGCTGCTGCACGTTGTTTCCTGGAGCGGGCCATTGGCCTGCACGATGTGCCCGAGAAGATCACCATGGACAAGAGCGGCTCCAATACGGCTGCCATCCTGAGCGTGCAGGCTGCATCTGGCGCACGCATCAAGTTGCGTCAAAGCAGATACCTCAACAACGTCCTGGAGCAGGACCACCGCGCGATCAAACGCATCGTGCGGCCGATGCTCGGATTCAAGTCCTTTCGCTGTGCGCGCGTCTTCATTACCGGCATTGAATTGATGCACACAATCAAGAGGGACCAACTCGACTGCACTGAAGGCCAAGTTTCGCCTGCAGCATCGAAGTTCTACACACTGGCATTTTGAGCGCAAGGAAGCAGCCTCGCTTCACTGGGCTCCGCGGCACTACTGCGACAGAACCGACCTGCGCCGGATCATTCAGGCCGCTCAGAACAAGTGCGAGGGATTCAACAGGTTCGCGCAGTGGGCGTACTTCGGCGCCGACCCGATCGCCGAGAACGTGCGCGACGAGCAGGTCAAGATCATCAAGTACAACCACCTGATCGCCAAGCTGGTCATCTACGCTACGCGCGTTATTGGTCGGGTACTTGAGCTTAGGCTCTTTGGCGAACCAGGGGATCAGGCCCCATTGACCCACAACCAGCTCGCGTTCGAAGCGTGTCGAGTGTCGCGCGCGGCGGATGAACGGCCCGGGTGCGCGCGGGAAGATCTACTTCGGAACAAGCGGCGGCTGGTTCGTCGGTCCGAGGTGCCAGAAGCGTTCGATCTCAGCCTGGGCCGGCTTGACATAGCGATTGCACATCTTCGGATGCTAGCGGCTGGCTTTGGCGCTTGCCCAAGTCGTCCGAACAGATCGCGAATCTTTTCAAGTGGATCCTGCGGGGCCAGGCGGTCTTCGCCGAGTCCGTGGCTGCCCTTCCGGCAGCGCCTCCAAGACGAGCGCGTTGATGAGCGGCAGACCTTGTCTTCGTTCAGCATGGGCTAAAGGCAAGAGCTGGCCCCGGAAATCTGAACAGCTCGATAAGTGTGGAAACTGCTCCTGAAGGCGAGGATCTCGCCTGTGAAGATTGGAGCAAAGATGAGCAGAAGACCCGCCGCACTCACTCAGCGGCTTTCTTGGGGGTTGGTTGCGTTAGCTGCCGTTCGAGGCGACAAGACGCTTGCCGAATTGGCGCTGCAGCATGACGCACACCCCAACCAGATCACAGACTGGAAGAACCAGTTGCTCAGCCGAGCGGCCGACGTGTTCGGCGGCGAGCAGGCGACAGCGGAACCTGCGATCGATCTGAAGGCACTGCACGCGAAGATCGGCCAGCTGGCGCTGGAGAATGACTTTTTGGAAGGCGCGCTCATCAAGGCCGGCATGCTGAGCGCGAAGCGGTGATCGATCGAGGCCACGATCTGCCAATCCGGCGCCAGGCCGCACTGGTGAACATCAGCCGCGGCTCGGCGTACTACACGGCCAGGCCGGTGAGCGATGACGACCTGAAGCGGATGCGCCGCATTGACGGGTTGCACCTTGAACTGCCGTTCGCCGGAGCGCGCATGCTGCGCGATCTGCTGGGAGAAGAAGGCATCGCTGCGGGCCGCAAGCGCATGACCACGCTGATGCGGCGCATGGGAATCACGGCGCTCTACAGGAAGCCCAACACCAGCAAGAAGACACCCGGGTGCACGATCTACCCGTACCTGCTGTGCACGCTGCCAGCCTCCCGCGCCAATCAGGTCTGGGCGATGGACATCAGCTACATCCCGATGGCCAGGGGCTTCGTCTACCTAGCGGCGGTGATCGACTGGTACAGCCGCCGGGTGCTGGCCTGGAAGTTGTCGATCTCGATGGACACCGTGTTTTGCACTGATGCTGTCGAGGAGGCGATCACCAGATACGGCACGCCCGAGATCTTCAACACCGACCACGGCAGCCGCACCTCAATGGACGGCAAGGGCTGCTGGCGCGACAACGTGTTCATCGAGCTACTGTGGCGATCTATCAAGTACGAGTAGGTGTACCTGCATGCCTTCGAGAACGTGAGCCAGGCCCGAACCGGAATCGGGCGATACATCGAGTTCTACAATACTCGCAGGCCGCATTCGAGCCTGCGGGCGCGCACACCCGATGTGGTGTGCAGCGACTCGGTGCAACGGCCTTCGGCCGAGGCAGCCTGACCCCGCAGGATCCACTTATAAATCTTCGGAATCTGTTCAGATCAACGGGGCCAGCTCTCTATTCCAGGCTGACCGAGTTGTTCGGCACCGGCCTGTGCCAGCCAACGCCTCACAGCCGTCTCGCCCAATCGCATGTCCCGGCACACTTGGCCGATATGGAGCCCCTGGACGCGGATCATCTGAACGACTTGCAGCTTGAAGCTCGCGTCAAAGACTCTTCGGGTTGATTTCGTCACGTTTACTGTCCAACTGATTTCCGCCCATCCGAGCGTGCGAATTCATTAGACCAGGACACTTCAATGAGACGGCGGCACCCCACGGGCGTCAACTTTAGCGGCCATTCCGCACTACACAGAATTGCGATGAACAAAAATCAAGCCAAAGGCGCGCTGGGAAACAAAGGCAGTGCCAAAGAAGCATCAGGCAAAGTCATCGGCAGCGAAAAGCTCAAAGCCGAGGGCAAAGCTGCCAGAGCCGTGCAAGAGAAAGTTGGTGATGCCAAGGATGTCGCCAAAACCCTCACCCAAAAAACCTGAAAGACGGAGTCAGTGTCCGCACTATCACCCCGCGTGCCGCTTACGTATTCCGCGTCCGAAATTGAACGCGGCCGTCTGCATGCAATTCATGTCGAAAAGGACTTCCAAAGCCTGCATGCCCACATGATTACCTGTGCTGCACGTCGAGGGGTACCGATCACGCTGCGATGCACACTCGAAGCTGCACGCACCGTCATGCTGCTACGCATCGTCGCAAGCGTGTTGTGTGCTGCTGCCTTGGGTCTGGCACTTGGAAGTTTGCTCAGACTGGTCTTTGCGGCATAGGTATGGCATGCCACGGCCGACAAGGGCGCAATCGCAAATCGAGCGAAGGACCCGGGACTGGTGGCATGAAGAGGTCGTCTATCAGATCAGGGACGCGAAACCACATTGACAAGTGATCTAGAGAGAGAACCTTGAAAAGCATTTCCAGCTTCGTGGAGCAACAAGTACGCGAGTCAGCTTTACAGCTCAACACGGTCGAAGCGAAACGCGCGCCCAAGGACCTCAACAGGCCGGGCGATCCCGCAGCGCTGCTCGAGGAAATCAAAGTTACTCGCGCACGCTTGTCTCAGGGTCTGGAGGACATACGTGGCCAGTTTCCAATTCCTGGTAACCACAAGGTGCGAGCAGGGATGGCGACGGCACGACGCCCCGTGCCTGCGACACCGCCAATGCCCACGATCAGGAACGAGACGCGCCGCACACGGTCGACAGTCATGTCGCAGACTTTGGCGACTTTCTCGCCGGCTTCGTTGTTTACTACCCTGCCGACGATGCTCTCCCTGACGCTCCAGCCTCAGCTGCGCGGTTACTTGCGATGGTCGCCTAGCGCAGGATGGGCGACCCTTCGACCTTTGCCTGCGCGCCTTGCGAAGTCGAACCCCCAAGGCGATTCCCAGCACGGCTGGCCATCAAGACGTTCCTACGGCGCGGCCCGTTCATTCGAACTTTCCGGCGGCAGAGTCCGAATGCGCCGAAAAATAGCGGCGCGCCAGCGCGATCAGCTTGGTAGTACTTGGATGTTCCATCGCCTGCCAGTGGACGACCCGGCCCACCACCAGCGGCTGGAAGCTGTCGATATAGCGACGGAAGTCGGACTGTGCCACGGGCGAGCCGGCCACCAGCAACTGGTCGACGCCGGCCAGCGCTTCGCAGATCTCGGCGAAGAACGCGTGCTCGCTGCGCGTCTTGCTGTCGTGGTGTCGCGTGTAGTGGATGTGCGATACGACCTACTCGGCCAGCATGTAGGTCGCATCGAACGTCAGGATCTGCGCGCGGTGGTGATCAATCCAGGCGATGGCATGAAACAGTGACATTAGATTCCTTGTGAGCAGTGCGTGGAGTCAATGGGGCGCGCCACCGGCGCACGGGTCCGTGCGCTGGCGCACCGACGAATCGCGCGTTCGATACGACAGTCGCATTGAGTCCTCATGCCCGCACGCCGATGCCGATTGCACGGCACGGTCATTCCGGTTGAATTCTTAAAGGTCCACCCATGCGCCAAGACAACGTCACGACCAGCTTCCGGCAACTACCCGCCCGTGCCAAGGAGATCACCTGATGGCCTACAACCTCCTCCAGCGGTTGTGCACGGCGCAGCTTCCCGAAGAGATCGTCCTGCAGGCGGACATCGACAAGCTGCAGCAGCTTCGCAGATGGGGGCTGGTGGAGGCTGACATCCCGCTGGCCATGGCGGAGTGCGGAGGGCACTGCTATGTTGGCAATGCCATCGTCATGCGCGTCACGTCGAAGGGGCGCGCGGCTGCGAAACGCAATACGCGCGCCCTGCCCTGCGGCGCCGTCGTGCGGACCGCGCGCCGGCAGAGCGCCCCCTCGCCCTTTCTCTGACGTAGCAAGCGTGGCCACACCCCGGGCCACGCCCGCCCCGCAGGCTCCAAGCCAACATGCACACGCCAGTCCCGCGGCGTTTTCGCAGGCCTCGCCACTGTCGCTCGTGTTGACCGGCCGGTGGACCGCAATCGACATGGGCAACATCGAATGCGGTCTCGATGCACTGCAGCCCGTGAGCGGCGGCGCGCTCGCCGTCAACGCGAGCGGCGTCGCCGCGCTCGATACCGCCGGCGCCTGGGTCATCCAACGCCTGCTTGAGCACGCCCGCACGTCCGGCAGCGAAGCCACCCTCAGAGGCCTGCCGCAACGGTTCGAGGCACTGATGGACCTGGCGAGCCGCCAGTTAGCCACGAAGGCGGCGCGACCTGCCATCGTGGCGCCGCCAGTACCGGGTGCCCTCGCGTTAGTGGGCCGGGGCGCCATGTCGGCGCTCCGCGAAGCGCACGACATACTCGGCTTCGTCGGCGAAATCGCGGTGTCGATCGCGCACTGCATCGTGCACCCCTCGCGCTGGCGCTGGCGGCCGGTGCTATTCAATATCCGAACTGCGGGGTTCGATGCTTTGCCCATCGTCGGCCTGCTTTCGTTCCTGCTGGGCGTAGTCGTGGCCTATCAAGGCTCGAGCCAGTTGCGGCAGTACGGCGCCAACATCTTCGTGGCCGATCTGGTGGGCATTTCGATGCTGCGGGAGTTTGCGCCGCTGATCACCGCGATCATCGTGGCCGGCCGTTCGGGCTCGGCCTACGCGGCACAGATCGGCACGATGGCCGTCACCGAGGAGATCGATGCGATGCGCACGCTCGGCATCGACCCGCAGGAGATGCTGGTGCTGCCTAAGGTCATCGCGCTGATGGTCGCGCTGCCGCTGCTCACGGTGTTCGCCGATGCACTCGGCGTGCTGGGCGGGATGGTCATGGCACGGCAACAACTTGACGTCGGCTTCGTCGACTTCCTGGACCGCTTCGCGAAGGCGGTCGTCACGTCCACCGCGCTCACCGGCATCGGCAAAGCGCCGGTCTTCGCAGGGATCATCGCGGTCGTCGGTTGCTACCAGGGCTTTCGCACCAAGGGCGGTGCGGACAGCGTGGGACGGCAGACCACGCGCAGCGTAGTGCAGTCGATCTTTCTCGTCATCGTGGCGGATGCCTTGTTCTCGATCGTGTTCAGCGCACTGGATCTATGACATGACCAGCCCCCTTCGCGCACGCGACGCGGCCATCGAGGTCGACAAGGTCGTCACGCGCTTCGGTAGCCATGTGGTGCACTCCGACGTGACGTTCACCGTCGACCGTTCGGAGATCTTCGCGCTGATCGGTGGCAGCGGCTCGGGCAAGTCGACCCTGCTGCGCGAGATCATCCTGCTGCACAAACCCGACGCCGGTTCGATCCGCGTGCTCGGCCAAGAACTGACCGGCATCGGCGAGGACGATGCTGCGGCACTGCGCCAGCGCTGGGGCGTGATGTTCCAACATGGCGGGCTGTTCGACGCCCTGACCGTCAAGGAGAACGTCGGCCTGCCGCTGCGCGAGCACACGCAGCTCGATGACGACCTGATCGACGAACTCGCGATGGCCAAGCTGGCCATGGCCGGGCTCACGGCCGAGGTCGGCGCGCAGCACCCGTCCGAGCTCAGCGGCGGCATGCTCAAACGCGCGTCGCTCGCACGGGCGCTGGCACTCGACCCCGAATTGCTCTTCCTCGACGAGCCTACGTCGGGCCTCGACCCGGTCAGCGCCGAGGGCGTGGACAACCTCGTGCTCAAATTGCGCGACCTGTTTGGACTCACGATCTTCTTGATCACGCACGACCTCGACCTGCTGTGGCAGGTGGCCGACAGGGTGGCAGTGCTAGCAGACGGCAAGGTGCAGGGCGTGGGCTCGATGACGGAGCTCTCACGACGGGACGAACCGTCGATCCGCCAGTTTTTCGACAGTGCGCGCGGACGCGCCGCGCAGGCACAGGAACAGCGCGTGGCCGCGAAGGCGCCGGCCCGCGAGAACGGGAGCACCCCATCGAAACCAAGGTGAACTACACGGTCGTCGGCGCCTTCGTGCTGCTTCTGGGCGCGGTGATGATTGCCGGCGTGCTGTGGATCGCCACGGGCGGCACGATGCAGAAGAAGTACGACACCTACCTCGCGATCGAGGACGAGTCGGTCGCAGGGCTCAACCTCAACGCCCCGGTCAAGTACAACGGCGTCGAGGTCGGCAAGGTCGGCGCCATCCAGCTCGACGCGGCAAACCCGGAGCGGGTGCACTTGAGCTTTGCGATCGAGCGCGGGACGCCGATCAAGACCGACACCGTGGCCGTGCTCAAGACGCAGGGGCTTACCGGCATCGCCTATGTCGAGCTGGGCGGCGGCAGCCGCGATGCGCCGCTGCTCCCGCCGAGCGCCGGGGCACCGTATCCGGTGATCCGCACCAAGCCTTCGCTGAGCGCCAGGCTGGAGAACGTCCTCACCACCGTTCTGACGAAGCTGGACCGCACGTCGAGCAACATCGACGCCCTGCTCAGTCCCGCGAACCGGGCCGCGCTGACGAGCGCGCTGGCCGACATCGCCACCGTGACCCGCACGATCGCCGCGCGCAAGGACGACATAGACGCCGGCATTGTGAACGCGGCGAAGACCGCGGACCACAGCGCGCGCGTGACAGCGCAGCTGGGCCCGATCGTCGAACGCATGGGACGTGCCGCCAATGCGGTCGAGAAGATGGGCAACGAAGTCGCGCTCGCGGGCACGGCCACCTCCAAGACGGTGAACGCCGTCGGCGGCGAAGCCCAGCGCTTCGCAGCCGACACGCTGCCCGAGATCCAACGCCTTGTTGGCGAATTGAGCGACCTGTCGAACTCGTTGCGGCGCCTGAGCGAACAGACCGCGCGCGACCCCGCGGGCCTCATTCGCGGACGCAGCCCGGTGCCGAACGGCCCCGGCGAAACCGACCCACAGCCAACGAGCACACCATGAACTACCCCCCCTTTTCGGGCACACGCAGGACCCTCATCGGTATCGCCGCCACGTTGGGCATGACGCTGGTCGGCGGTTGTGCCGCGCTCTTTCCGAAAGAAGCCACACCACCGGCGGTCTACGTGCTCGACGGCGGTCACACGGCGCTTGAGGCAAATGCAGCCGCAGTGTCCGCTGCCGCCGCGGCGCCGGCGCTGGTCGTCAACCCGACGCGTGCCGCACCGGGCTTCGACAGCCAGCACATCATGTATGTGCGGGTCGCCCACCAGCTCGAACATTTCGCCCACAGCGAGTGGGCCGACACCCCTGCGCGCATGCTCACACCCCTCATCGTGTCGGCCATCGAGCGCACCGGGAGCTTTCGCGCCGCCGGAGCGTCGACCAGCGGAATCGCTGCGGACTTGCGGCTCGACACGGAAGTGCTGCGACTGCAGCAGCAATTTGGCGACACGCCCAGCCACGTGCGCTTCACCTTGCGGGCCACGCTGTCGGACAACGGCACGCGCCAGGCCATCTCGTGGCAAACCTTCGATGAGACCATGCCCGCGGCAAGTGACGACCCGTACGGCGGCGTGGTCGCGGCCAATCTCGCGGTGCAGCGCGTGATGGCACAGCTCGCCCGCTACTGCGCGACGGTGGCCGCTGCGCATCCGCGTGCCACCGCACCCTGAAACCCCCGGGGGCCGGGCGTTCGGCGGCGTACAGACACCAGGGAGCGGCACGCAGAAGCTGGCATCCCATTCTAAGGAACCCGACATGCCTTCATTGTTCGACCCGATTCGCATCGGCAGCGTCACGGCAGCCAACCGCATCTTCATGGCACCGCTGACGCGGGGCCGCGCCACGCGCGACCATGTGCCGACGCCGCTCATGGCGGACTACTACGCACAGCGCGCCGGCGCTGGCCTGATCATCAGCGAGGCCACGGGCATCAGCCGCGAGGGCAGCGGCTTCCCGTGCGCGCCGGGCATCTGGACCGATGCGCAGGTCCAGGGCTGGAAGCCGGTCACGGCGGCGGTGCACGCGGCCGGCGGCCGTATCGCGCTGCAGCTTTGGCACATGGGCCGGCTGGTGCATCCGAGCTTCATCGGCGGCACGCAACCCGTCTCGGCATCGGCCACCACCGCACCGGGCGACGCCTACACATACGACCACGGCAAGCAGCCCTATGCGCAGGCGCGGCCCATGACACCCGACGACATCCGGCGCTTGCTGGACGAATACGCACTGGCGGCCCGCAATGCGATCTCCGCGGGTTTCGACGGCGTGCAGATCCATGCTGCCAATGGCTACCTGATCGACCAGTTCCTGCGCGACAACTGCAACTTCCGTGACGATGCCTATGGCGGCTCCGTGGCCAACCGCATCCGCCTGCTCGTCGAGGTCACGCAGCGCGTCGTGTACACGGTGGGTGCCGAACGCACCGGCGTGCGCCTGTCACCTAACGGCGAGGTGCAGGGCGTCAACGACAGCCATCCCGAGATCCTGTTCCCTGCCGCGGCCGCGGCGCTCGATGCGCTCGACGTCGCCTACATCGCGTTGCGCGAACCGCAGCGCAACGGCACCTTCGGACATGCCGATTCGCCGCCGGTGCACCCGGCGATTCGCAAGGTGTTCCGCGGCCCGCTGATCCTGAACTCGGACTTCACCCTGTCAGAAGCTCAGGCGGCGCTGGATGCTGGTCAGGCCGATGCCATCGCCTTCGGACGCGCGTTTATTGCCAACCCGGATCTGCCGAGGCGTTTCGCCGAACACCTTCCCCTTGCGATCGGGGATATGGCCGGCTGGTATTCGAAGGGCGCAAAGGGCTACACCGACTATCCGGATGCACCGCATGCACGGCTGGCGGCTACCACGCCCGCCAGCGCAACCGCCACTGGCTAACCCGTAAGAAGCGAGTATTGAGGCGCGACTGCGGTGCTTGCAGCGCCACGTCGCGCTGCTGTCGCATGGCGACCGCTCATTCCAACTTCAACCGTTGCAGCCGAAGCGCGTTGCCGATGACTGAAAGCGAACTCAGGCTCATGGCCACCGCGGCCAGCATCGGGCTCAGCAGGATGCCGTACCACGGGTAGAGAATGCCGGCCGCCAGCGGCACGCCTAGCAGGTTGTAGACGAAGGCGAAGAAGAGCCCGACCTTTATGTTGCGCAGCGTCGCTTCGCTGACACGACGTGCACGCACGATGCCGCCCAGGTCGCCTTTCAACAAGGTGACGCCGGCACTCTTCATCGCCACATCGGCACCGGTCCCCATGGCAATGCCGACTTGCGCCTGGGCCAGCGCTGGCGCGTCGTTGACGCCGTCGCCGGCCATTGCCACCACGCGGCCCTCCGCCTGCAGCTTCTTGATGCTGGCCGCCTTCTGATCGGGCAGAACACCGGCGACGACGTCGTCGATGCCCAGGGCCTTGCCCACGGCGTCGGCCGTGGTCTTGGCATCGCCCGTGAGCATGACGATACGCAAGCCTTCCATGCGCAGTTCCTGGATGGCCCGGGCCGCGTTTGCCTTTACGGTGTCGGCCACACCGATCAGTCCGGCGAGTTGGCCATCCACCACCACGAACATGACCGTCTGGCCGAGCTGGCGCATCGTCTCGGCGCGCGCAGCCAAGGCGCCTGGGTCCACCTGCAGGTCGGTCAGTAGCGCCGCATTGCCCAACGCGACCGGCCGGTCGTCGACGCGGCCGCTCACGCCCTTTCCTGTCTTGGCCGAAAACTCCGTGGCGCTCGCGAGTGCCAGCTTGCGCCCCTGCGCGTCGGCGACGATGGCGGCCGCCAGCGGGTGTTCGCTGCCCTGCTCCAGGCTCGCAGCCAGCCTGACGAGTGCGTCCTCGTCCAGCCCGGCAGAAGGGCCGGAGCCAGCCTGCGCGAGCACGACGGCCACGACCTTTGGACGGCCGTCGGTCAGCGTGCCGGTTTTATCGACTACCAGGGTATCGACCTTGCGCATCATCTCGATGGCCTCGGCATTCTTAAAGAGCACCCCGGCAGCCGCCGCCTTGCCCGTGGCCACCATGATCGACATCGGCGTGGCCAAGCCGAGCGCGCAGGGGCAGGCGATAATGAGCACCGCCACCGCATTGACGATACCGTGCGCCACCCGTGGCTCGGGGCCAAAGAACGCCCAGACCACCAGCGTGAGGACGGCGATGCCCAAGACAGCGGGGACAAAGTAGCCGGCCACCTGATCCGCCAGTTTCTGGATCGGCGCGCGGCTGCGCTGGGCTTCGCCCACCATGCGCACGATCTGCGCCAGCAAGGTGCCCTCCCCGACCCGGTCGGCGCGCATCAGCATCGCCCCGGTGCCATTGAGCGTGGCACCGATCAAGGGGTCTCCGGCCTTCTTTTCGACGGGCATGGATTCCCCAGTGACCAGCGACTCGTCGACGGAACTGGTGCCTTCGAGCACCACGCCATCGATGGGCACCTTCTCGCCAGGGCGCACGCGCAGCCGGTCACCCACCGCCACGGCGTCCAGCTGAACATCGGCCTCGCCACCGTCGGCTGCAACGCGGCGCGCGGTCTTGGGTGCCAAGTGCAGCAGCGCGCGGATGGCATCGTTGGTCTGGCTGCGGGCGCCAAGCTCCAGCATCTGACCCAGCAACACCAAGACGACGATCACGGCGGAGGCCTCGAAGTAGACGGCCACCGCACCGTCATGGTCGCGGAACGTCGGGGGAAAAATGGCCGGAAGAAACAACGCGACGACGCTGTAGCCATAGGCCACACCGATGCCCAGGCCGAACAGGGTGAACATGTTCAGGTTGCGGCTGACAAGCGACTGCCATGCGCGCACGAAGAAAGGCCAGGCGCCCCACAACACCACGGGCGTGGCGAGTGCGAATTCGGCCCAGGCCTCGGCTCTTGCACCGATCAAGGCACGCATCGGTGCCCCGGGCAGCATGTCCGACATGGCGAGCAGGAACACGGCAACGGCTGGCCCCACCGTCCACCGGAACCGATGCGTCATGGCCACGAGTTCCGTGTTCGGCGCCTCGTCGGCGGCGGCCACCCGGCGCTCCAGCGCCATGCCGCAGATCGGACAAGCGCCCGGTGATGCACGAACGATTTGCGCGTGCATGGGGCAGACGTACTGCGACGTCGGATCAGCGGTTTGCGGTTCCATAGCGCTCGACCTGACCGGCTTCAATGTTCGGTGGTCCCGCCGTTGCGGCTGGCCTCGAATAGGAACCAGGTGCGCCGCTCCGTCTCGTCGATCCAGCTTTCGATCAGGCTGATGGTCGCGATGTCGCGGTGCTGCTCGCAGACCCCGTGCGCCTCGCGAAGGCTCGCTGTCAGAGTCTTGTTGTCCTCGCGCAGCTCCGCCAGCATGTCCAGCGGCTCGACGTAATCGGCATCGTTGTCGAGCACCCGCTGCGTGCGGGCGATGTGGCCGATCGAGCGCAGCGTGGTTCCTCCCACCTTGCGGATGCGCTCGGCGATAGCGTCGGTCATCGCGTAGAGCTGGTCGCCCTGGTCGTCGAGCAACAGGTGGTAATCGCGGAAGTGCGGCCCGCTCATGTGCCAGTGGAAGTTCTTGGTCTTGAGGTAGATCGCGAACACATCGGCAAGGATGCCATTCATGGCGGCGGCGATGTCCCGGGTCGCGTCGCCCTTGAGGTCCGTGGGCGTGACCAGCGGCGCCTCCTGTCGTTTCATGAGGTCCCGCACTTTTTTGGCGTCTGGTGTCTTCATGTGATGTCCTTGAATCGGTTCTTGAATCGATGGCTTGCTGCAGCCTCGGGCATCCAGCAGCCCTCGTCTGTGTGTCACCGCACTCAGTTCCGAGATGCGTCCGGCGCCCTGCGTTGCCGAGCGCACAGACCGGCGGGCGTGCCGCGCTTAAGTTGGGTGCCCCAAACACACTCACGAGAAAGCTTTCAACATGACCTCGACGCGCAAGGCCTATTTCGTCGGTGGTGGCATCGGCTCTCTGGCCGGCGCCGCCTTCCTAATACGCGACGGCGGCATGCCCGGCAGCCAGATCTCGATCCTGGAGACCGGCAGCTTGCTGGGCGGCAGCCTGGACGCTGCGGGCGATGCCGATCGCGGCTACTCGATGCGCGGCGGTCGCATGCTGACCACCGACAACTACGAATGCACCTGGGACCTGTTCAAGTGCATCCCCTCGCTCACGCAGCCGGGTCGCAGCGTCTTCGAAGAAACGCTGGAATTCAACGAGAAGCATGTCTCGCACGCAATGGCGCGCCTGGTCGACCGCCGCCGCGCCAAAGTGCCGGTGTCGTCCATGGGCTTCTCGATGCAAGACCGAGTGGACCTGCTGAAGCTAGTCAATGCCGAGGAATCCTCGCTCGGCAGCAGCTGCATCACGGACCACCTGTCGCCCGGCTTTTTCGAGACGCCGTTCTGGTTAATGTGGGTCACCACGTTCGCCTTCCAGCCCTGGCACAGCGCAGTCGAGTTGCGTCGATACCTGCACCGCTTTATGCTGGAGTTCTCCCGCATCGAGACGCTCGCCGGCGTGAAGCGCACCGTGTTCAACCAGTACGACTCGATGGTCGTTCCGCTGCAGCGCTGGTTGCAAAAGCAGGGCGTGCGTTTGGTCACGGACTGCACCGTGACAGACCTGGACCACAAGACCGAAGATGGCCTGTTCGAGGCCATTGCGCTGCACTGCACAATGAATGGACAGCCCGAAATCCTGCAGCTGGAAGACGGTGACCTCGTCTTCGTCCAGAACGGCTCGATGACGGACGCATCCAGCCTGGGCTCGATGACGGCGGCACCTGCCAAGCTGAAGAAGGCGCGCAACGGCAGCTGGGCCTTGTGGGAGAAGCTGGCCGAGGGCCGGCCGGCCTTCGGCAAGCCATCAGTTTTCAACAGCTGCGTCGCCCAGTCCGACTGGGCCTCGTTCACGGTCACGCTGAAGGACCCGGCCTTCTTCGATCGGATGCAGCGCTTTTCCGGTAACGAGGCCGGTACTGGCGGGTTGGTCACTTTCAAGGACTCGAACTGGTTGATGTCCATCGTGCTGGCGCACCAGCCGCATTTCGCCAACCAGCCGGCCGGCGTGCAGGTGTTCTGGGGCTACGGGCTGTTCCCCGATCGCATTGGCAACTTCGTAGCCAAGGCGATGGCTGACTGCACCGGTGCGGAGCTGCTGCTAGAGCTCTGCGGCCACCTGCGCTTCGACCTGGAAACCATGGCCACGGCCAACTGCATCCCCTGTCGCATGCCCTACATCACCAGCATGTTCATGCCGCGCGCGCCCACAGACCGACCGCTGCCGGTGCCGCCGGGCACGAAAAACTTCGCCTTCGTCAGCCAGTTCGTCGAGATTCCGCTGGACACCGTGTTCACCGTCGAGTTCTCCGTGCGTGCGGCGCAGATGGCGGTGTACGAGTTGCTGCACATCGCCAAGGCCATCCCGCCGGTGACGCCGCACGATGCATCGTTGCATGCGAAGTTCGACGCGCTGGTCAAGGCGATGCGTTGACCCACATCGCAATCACTTGCTCAGTCCGGATGCCGCTCGCCGGATTCAGGCGCTCCTGACCTCTTTCACCTCGGCGTCGACCACGCTGTCATCGGCGGTGGCATGCGTCGCAGCTTCAGGGCTTTCGGGGCCGCTGCCCGTCGAAGCCGCCGACGCTGCCTGCTCGGACTGCGCTTTCGCGTATATCTTCTCGCCGAGCTTCTGGCTCGCCGCAGTCAGTTTCCGGGTCTCTTCCTCGATCGCAGCCCTGTCTTCTCCCTCTAGGGCTTCTTCCAGCTTTTTGATCGTGCTTTCCATCGATTGCTTCTCGGCGGCTTCGAGGTGAGCGCCCTGCTCGGCGAGCGTCTTCTTCGCGCTGTGGACGGTGGCCTCGGCCTGGTTGCGAGCCTGGGCGAGTTCGACCTTTTTCCTGTCGTCCATTGCGTTCAGTTCCGCGTCCTTCACCATCTTCTGGATCTCGGCTTCCGAGAGGCCTGAGTTGGCCTTGATGGTGATCTTGTTTTCCTTGCCGGTGCCCTTGTCCTTGGCGCCGACGTGCAGGATGCCGTTGGCATCGATGTCGAAGCTCACCTCGATCTGCGGCGTGCCACGCGCCGCCGGCGGAATGCCCTCGAGGCTGAATTCCCCCAGCGCCTTGTTGCCCGAGGCGATCTCACGCTCGCCCTGGAAAACCTTGACGGTCACGGCCGGCTGGTTGTCGTCTGCCGTGGAAAAAGTCTGCGCGAACTTCGTCGGGATCGTAGTGTTCTTGGCGATCATCTTGCTCATCACGCCGCCCATCGTCTCGATGCCCAGCGACAGCGGGGTCACGTCGAGCAGCAGCACGTCCTTGCGGTCGCCCGAGAGCACCTGGCCCTGGATGGCGGCGCCGACGGCCACGGCTTCATCCGGGTTCACGTCCTTGCGTGGCTCCTTGCCGAAGAACTCCTTGACCTTCTCCTGCACCTTGGGCATGCGGGTCATGCCGCCGACCAGGATGACGTCGTTGATATCGCCCACGCTCACGCCGGCATCCTTGATGGCAGCCCGGCATGGCGCGATGGTGCGCTCGATCAGTGCCTCGACCAGGCTTTCGAGCTTGGCGCGGGTGAGCTTGATGTTCAGGTGCTTCGGACCCCCTGCGTCGGCTGTCACGTAAGGCAGGTTGATGTCTGTCGAGGCGCTGCCAGACAGTTCTATCTTGGCTTTTTCCGCCGCGTCCTTCAGGCGCTGCAGGGCGAGCACGTCCTTGGTCAGATCGACACCCTGCTCCTTCTTGAATTCGGTCACCAGGAAGTCGATGATGCGCTGGTCGAAATCTTCGCCGCCCAAGAAAGTGTCGCCGTTGGTCGATAGCACTTCGAACTGCTTTTCGCTATCGGCGCTCGAGATCTCGATGATCGACACGTCGAAGGTGCCGCCGCCCAGGTCGTAGACGGCGATCTTGCGGTCGCCCTTGTCATGTTTGTCCAGGCCGAAGGCCAACGCTGCAGCGGTGGGCTCGTTGATGATGCGTTTGACATCGAGACCCGCGATGCGGCCGGCGTCCTTGGTCGCCTGGCGCTGCGCGTCGTTGAAGTACGCGGGCACTGTGATGACGGCCTCGGTTACCGGCTCACCCAGGTAGTCCTCGGCGGTCTTCTTCATCTTGCGCAAAATCTCGGCACTGACCTGCTGGGGCGCCAGCTTCTTGCCCCGCACGTCGACCCAGGCGTCGCCGTTGTCGGCCTTGCAGATGCTGTAGGGCATCAGGTCGATGTCCTTCTGCACTTCCTTCTCCTCGAACTTGCGTCCGATGAGACGCTTGACGGCGTAGATCGTGTTCTTGGCATTGGTGACCGCCTGGCGCTTGGCTGAGGCACCGACTAGGACTTCACCGTCTTCCTGGTACGCGACGATCGAGGGAGTGGTGCGCGCACCTTCCGAGTTCTCGATCACACGCGCAGTGTTGCCTTCCATGATCGACACGCATGAGTTGGTAGTGCCGAGGTCGATGCCGATGATTCTGGACATGATGTGATTGCTCCTTCAGTGGGATAAATGGGTCGTCGCGAACTTCAATTAGTCTGCGCGGATGCACGGCAACCGTCTGTGGGCCACCGCACGATGCATTCGGGTCGCATGGGCTCGTTGGCACGCCGTTGTGCGGCAACGAACCGCCAAAGCGCGTGTCACCGTGAAGCTCGGGTCACCGCCACCCCGGGGCCAGGAAGCTTGGTCGATCTGAAATGTCAAACCACCATGACATCACGCCGCCTGGTAACGCGATGAACCTCTTCATCGACACCGAATTCAGTTCGCTGAACGCCCCGAAATTGCTCTCGATCGGCTTGGTGGCGGACGACGGCAGGGAGTTATATGTGGAAATCGCAGACGACCGAATACCGATCCTCCCCCACGTTCAGACGCTGAAAGTTGAACGTGGTGATGACTGCAAGGTTTTTGACGCCATGAACGCGGTCTTGCTGATATTGGTTAGCTTTGCAACGACCGCGATGGGTGAACTGATCGCACTTGGCCATCAACGCGCCCACCACCTACGCAACCGCGTGAAGCGCGCTGCCGTAAAGCGCGTCTTCGCATAGGCATCCGCCGCTTGCCGGATGGCTGCGCCCTGCGTCGGATAGGCATGGATGACCCTGGACAGTGCCTGCAGCCCGATACCCGTCACCATCGCGAGAGAGATACTGTTGATCATCTCTCCGGCATGCCGGGCCACGATGGTCGCGCCCAGGATCGTGTCGGTGCCCTCGCGCACATGAATTTTCACGAAGCCATCTTCCTCGCCATCGGCGATGGCGCGGTCCACGTCGTGCATCGGGATCGTGAAGGTCTTGACCGGAATGCGTTGTTGTCTGGCCTCCCTCACGTAGAGGCCGACGTGCGCGACCTCGGGGTCTGTGTAGGTACACCACGGGACCGTGAGCGCGCTCATGCGCTCATGCCCCAGCAGCAACGCATTGCGGACCACGATGCGGGCTGAGGCCTCGGCGGTGTTGGTGAACTTGCGCGTCAGGCACACATCGCCCGCGGCGAAGATGCAGCGGTTGCTGGTGCGCAGCAAGTCGTCGACATGAATGCCGCGTTCTGCGTCGTAGGCCACGCCCGCGGATTCCAGGCGCAGACCCTGCACGGCGGGCACTCGGCCGATGCCGGTCAGGAGGGTATCGACGCGCGTGGTGGCCGTGTTGCCGTCGTTCATCAGGTCGACCACCTTGCGGCCGTCTTCCATGCGCACGCGTGTGACTTTGCTGTTCAGGTGGATCTCCACGCCGTCGCGCGCCAGAGCGTCGGACACCATCTGCGCCGCGTCGCGTTCCTCCTGCGGCAGGAAGAGCGGCTCGCTGTGCGAGATCAGCGTGCGTGATCCGAAGCGCGCGAACACCTGGGCCAGCTCGCAGCCGAGCGGGCCGCCGCCGATCACCATCAGGCTGGGCGGCAGGACGTCGAGATCGAACACCGTCTCGTTGGTGAGGTAGCCGGCTTCGTCGAGGCCCGGAATGTCGGGCAACAGGGAATGCGACCCGGTGGCGATGAGCGCCTTCTTGAAGCGCAGCGGCATGCCGCCGACCTCGACCGCGTCAGGTCCGGTGAAGCGCGCCACGCCGAAGAACAGGTGAACGCCGGCGCGCGCGAGGTTCATCGCCGAATCCCGGCGGCTGATGCGCGCCGTGACGCGCCGCATGCGCCGCATCGCCGCAGCGAAGTCGAATGCCACCTCGGCCGGTGAAGTCACGCCGAAGTTCTCCGCATTGCGCATCTCCGCCAACAACCGCGCCGTACGGATCAGGGACTTAGAGGGAATACAGCCGTCGCTCAACGAATTGCCACCGAGCTCATGACGCTCGACCAGCGCCACATGGGCTCCCAGGGCCGCGGCGGCGTGGGCAGCCGCCAGCCCTGCCGGCCCCGCGCCGATGATCAGCAAGTCGTAGCGCTGCAGCGGCATCGGGCTGCGCCAGCCGGCGGGCCGGGTGTTGGCCAGACGCGCGTCGGCGGGCTCGGCGGCTTGGGAGAACGCGGGCATAAGGAATCGGCGGCGCTGCGGCTAGAGCCAACCGCCGGTGAATCCCGCTCGCCTCAGACCGGCACGCAGACAAGGAATGCTGCGGGTCAGACGCCAATACAGGCCGGTACGGAAGTTTTCGATCATGAGGACTGTCAGCCCTTGGTCGAGGCCGAATACGCCTTCCGAGATCCAGGGCGTGTCGCCGCCTGCCGTGACGTTGACGCCGCTGGCGTACAACGCGTTTCCACCCGTTGCGCCCGCTTCGACGACCAGCCGGCGCAGTGCGGGCAGCGCAATCTCGGGCGCGAACACCAGCGAGGCGGCCACGCAGGCGCTGTTGAGCGTTCCGTCGTCAGGGCCCCACGGGACCCCGCGCGCGGCATACCCGAAGAACGCCTGGCGGCGACCCGCCACTGTCTTCGAGTCGACGCTGGGGCCGTCGCTGGCCGTCAGGCCCCAGCTGTCCTGCCCATAGCCGCCGAAGCCACGCGGATTGCGGATCGCGTACTGCCGCTGCACTTCAGTGGCGCGCCGGCTGTTCTCGAAATAGTCGCAGTCCTTCTCGCGCATGAAGCTGTCGCGGATGCCGCGGAAGTCGATCCACGCATGCGAGAACTGATGCATGAACAGCGGTCCAGCGTACAGGAAGTCGATGCCATAGAGATTCTCCCACTGGTAGGTCTCGGTCCATGTTTCGAAGCTGGACCTTGTCAGCCGGTGTGTGTCCGAGCCCAAGCCGAGCGCATACAGGACGATGGCCTCGTTGTAGCCTTGCCAGCCGTAATTGAGGAAGCCGCATTCCGTCTTCCAGCCGAGCGCGACCGCATCGTCGTCGTGCTCGGACCAGTTCCAGTTCACTCGGTCATAAAGGAGGTTCGCGAGCCTTCTCAGCTCGTCCTCGGCAGGGGTCGGGGCATCGAAATAAGCGGCGGCCGTCAGCATGCCGACCACCAGCAGCGCGGTGTCGATGGACGACAGCTCCGAGGCCCACGCACGTCGGCCTGTATCGCCGTCCAGGAAATGGAAGTAGAAGCCGCGCCAGCCCGTCGCGTCAGCCGCGCCGGATTGGTCGCTCCCGGCGAAGAAACGCAACGCGTCAAGACATCGACCGACTGCGTCTTCCCTGGCGATCCATCCGCGCTCGACCGCTACCGGATAGGCAGACAGCGCGAAGCCCACGACGGCGATGCTCGCCGGTGCGTCCGGCCGGGATGTGTCGGCCACCAATCCAGTGCGCGCATGCGTATGGGTAAGAAAGTAATCGAATGCCGTGCGCTGCACGCCGTCTATCATTTGCTCGTCGGCACGTGTCGGCGCACCCAGAGCAGTCACCGGGTTCGCATCGCTGGGCTGATCTTGCGGCCCCAGCGCTGCCACCAAGGGGCCGACGGCGGCACGGCGTCAAGCAATCCGTTGAAAGCCGGGATTGAGATGCGCGCTGCCTCAGGTTCAGGGTTCGTCCTGTCCTCGAAGCCCGGCATGTCGGCAGTGGTGCGAAACGGGCTCATGGCACGTGGCCTCCAAGTCAAAGAAAGACCCACTGTCCACGCGTTCGCTCACAACGTCTGTTCGCTGGCGTACGTGCAGCCACGCTTGCGGCCACGGTCTGTTCTCAAACGCACAGACGCGCCGACCCGGAAAGCCCATTCTTCATTTCCAAAGGAGCACAGCTTGACGAAACCAAACTCCCACGTGCAGGTCCGGTCAACGTGACCCGGCCGCTAATTGTCGGAAACTGGAAGATGCATGGACTGACAGCGCAACTGGCAGACATCGAGGCGCTTGGCGTGGCGATGACTGACCGTCCCGCGCAGGCAGATGTCCTGATTTGTCCGCCGTTCACCTTGATCGAGCGTGCGGCGCGCGCAGCAGGCGCCCTGGTGTCCATCGGCGCACAGAACTGCCATCACGAGACCTCTGGCTCCTGGACGGGTGAGATCAGTGCGCGGATGCTGAGGGATTCGGGAGCATCGGCGGTCATCGTCGGCCACTCCGAGCGCCGTCAACAGCAAGGCGAAACCAGCGAGCGGGTGGCTGCGAAGGCGAACGCTGCAGTCGCCGCCGGTCTGCTCGCCATCATCTGCATCGGCGAAACGCGAGCGCAGCGTGAAGGTGGTAGCGCCCTGGACGCCTGTGCTGCGCAGTTGGCCCTTAGCGTGTCGAAGGACATCCGCGCTGGGGCGTTCGCCGTTGGTTATGAACCGCTTTGGGCGATTGGCAGTGGACAGGTACCGACTGCCGATCAGATCACCGAGATGCATCGGCATATCAGGCAGTGCCTGATCAATCGGCTGGGCACATCCGGGAATGCCGTGCGTATCGTCTATGGCGGCTCGGTGACACCTGCCAACGCGCGTAGCGTCCTTGCGCTGTCCGATGTCGGCGGCGTGCTGGTCGGCGGGGCGAGCCTGGAGCCCGAAGAATTCGAAGCCATCGTGCGAGCGGCTGCGCCATGAATCTGCGCGTGGGCATCGCGGCCGACCACGGCGGCTACGCACTCAAGACGGAACTCGTGCGGGCACTGCGAGGATGGGGCTGCCAGGTCGAGGACTTCGGCGCCTTTGAGCTCGACCCCTCGGACGACTACCCGGACTTCGTCGCTCCTCTGGCCAGCGCCGTTGCCAAGCGCTACATCGCGCGCGGCATCGCACTTTGCGGCAGCGGCGTGGGCGTGGCCATTGCCGCGAACAAGTTCGACGGTGTCCGTGCCGCACTGGTCCACGATGTCTTCACCGCACATCAGGGCGTCGAGGACGACGACATGAACGTTGCGTGCCTAGGCGGCGCGGTGATCGGCACGCGCTACGCGCTCGACCTCGTGCACGTGTTCCTCAACGCGCGCTTCTCGGGCGCTGCGCGCCACCAACGTCGCCTGGACAAGGTCAGGGCACTGGAAAACAGGAATGCCGAACCATGAAGACGATCGACATGCCGCTGCTCGCAGACACCGCCCGCCGCCTGATGGCAGACGGCAAGGGCCTGCTGGCGATGGACGAAAGCACCGGCACCTGCAACCGGCGCTTCGGCGCCGCAGGCATCCCGCAGACCGAAGCGTTCCGGCGCGCGTACCGTGAGCTGCTGGTGAGCACCCCCGGGCTCGGCCGCACGATCAGCGGCGCCATCCTCTTCGAAGAGACTTTGCATCAGCGAACGAGGGACGACGTGCTTTTCACGCAGGTGCTCGAAGACGCCGGCATCGTCCCAGGCATCAAGGTCGACCTGGGCGCCAAGCTGCTTGCAGGCCACCCCGGGGAGCGTGTGACCGAGGGGCTGGACGGTCTTCGCGCACGGCTGAAGGCATATTCTGAAAAGGGTGCGCGATTCGCCAAGTGGCGCGCGGTGTTCAGCATCGAGACCGGCACGCCCGGCCCGGCGTGCATCGCGGCCAATGCGCATGCACTGGCGCGCTACGCAGCCCTGTGCCAGGAAGCCTCGCTGGTGCCGATCGTCGAGCCGGAAGTTCTGATGGACGGCGCGCACACCCTGGCCGAGTGCGGCGAAGCCACGCACCGCGTCCTGCACCAGGTCTTCGAGCAGCTCGACCAGCAGGGCGTTGTGCTCGAGGCGATGCTCCTCAAGCCCAACATGGTCCTGCCGGGCACCGAATGCCCCGTACAGGACGACATCGATGCCGTGGCAGATGCCACGCTGGCGTGCCTGCTGCGGGCTGTGCCCGCCGCCGTGGCAGGCATTGCGTTTCTCTCGGGGGGTCAGCCGGCCGAGCTGGCCACGGTCCGGCTCAACGCGATGCACCGCCCCCGCGACACCGCGCCGATGAGCAACCCCTGGCCGCTGACCTTCTCGTTCGGCCGGGCACTCCAGCAACCCGCGCTCGCGGCGTGGGCGGGAAACGACGCCAACCGGGTAGCTGCCCAGCAGGCGCTGCTGCATCGCGCGGCTTGCAACGGCGCCGCCGTGCTAGGCCGGTACGGCGCCGTGATGGAGACCCCATGAGCACGCTGCTGCAGTTGTACCTCGTGCGGCACGGAGAAACCGCATGGACGATCACCGGCCAGCACACGGGTCGCACCGACCTGGGCCTGACCGCGCACGGCGAAGCGCAGGCGCGCGAGCTCGCACCGCGGCTGCGCGACATCGCCTTCTCCGGGGTTCTGGTGAGCCCCGCGCGAAGGGCTCGGCAGACGTGCGAGCTGGCGGGCCTGGAGGCATCGAGCCGGATCGAGCCCGACTTGGCGGAATGGGACTACGGCGATGACGAGGGACTGCGAAGCGTCGAGATTCGCAAGGCGCGACACGGGTGGGACCTCTGGCGCGACGGGTGTCCGAATGGCGAGACCCCCAACGAACTGGCGATCCGCGCGGACCGACTCATCGGCCATCTGTCCAAGCTGGAGGGCAACGTCGCGCTGTTCTCGCACGGCCAGTTCGGCGCCGCGCTGGCTGCAAGATGGATCGGTCTGCCGCTAATTGCCGGAGCGCACTTCGCCTTGCACCCGGCTTCCCTCAGCATACTGGGCCACGAGTCAGCCCATCCCCACCGGCGGGTGATCGAACTGTGGAACGAGGTGCTCACGCTCCAGGAGCCGTGAGACCGTCCCGGCGCAGGGGCCGCTTCAACTCGCACGCGCGACCGTCGTGACCTCGAATCCGAATTGGCGCAGCCGTTGAACGTCGGTCTCGCCGGCGAGCCCGGCAGGAACCGACTCACCCTGCAGCCATGATTTGTGGATGAGAATCTGCGCGGCCTCTTCGGCGGAGGGCCGCGTGCCTCGCTGGACCTCGTCTTCGATCGGCGGACCGCCCTCCTCGCCCATGCGTGTGGCGGCGACGCGCCAGCGGTTGAGTTCGTAAGGAAGCGACCGTTGGATCGCTTCGCGCGTCAGGCCGACAGAGATGCTGAGATCGGGCGATCGCACGTCGGTAACCCACTGGGGTGCGATGAGAACGCTGTGGCCCATCCACCAGTGGCTCGTGTCGATCACGATGGCGTGCACGGCCCGTGTCTCCGCGTCGACCAGCAGGTCCTGGACATGCCCGGCTTCGCCGTCGAGCGCATGGACGCGATAGCCCTTCAGTGCCTTGCAGCTGCGCCAGTGCGAAGCCTCGCCGCACAGCGGTCGGTCGCGCGTCGACACGCCGGGTCCGTCGGCCTGGGGGAACGGGCTTGCGAAGACCGGCATCGCGTGGCATTCGAGCCAACCGCTCGAATCGACCACCAGGCCACGGACGACCCTTGGCCGTCATCGAAAGAAAAATGCATGACTTGACACATGGCCTCACTGTGGAGGGGCCCGGGTGCGGCGTCTGTTCGCTGCCGTACCCACGGCACCCATTGGCGACAGCCGACGGCGCGGCGCGCGAGCCGTGCACGCGTGTGCGCCAACGAACAGACCTCCTTGCAGGAGTTGCGCAAAGTGACGGCAACGAGTGCGCTCACCTTGTGCAGAGGCGCGACACCCCTACCCACCCGCCTGAAAGCATTGCCATGGAACCCATTGCAGAAGCAGTCGATGCCACTTGCTGCCCCCGGCGCAAGGACCCCAGGGCGCTCGCGAGGCGGTTTGCGTGACGACGCAACTTCCCCCGCCAGAACGCTTCGCCTTCGTCTACCGAGGCTGCTCGATGGTTTGCACCGCGGAGTTCGTTGCGCCTGCCGCTTATCGCCCCGTCGTGATCTATCGATCCGGTCTGCCCGAACTCGGGACCACGATCGTGCCGGTGATCGAGGCGAGCTGCGCAACGATTTCCGCTGCGATCCTGCGCGGACAGCAGACCGCCATGCTCTGGATCAACGAGCGGACCCGGCACCTGAACTGGTGGTTCTGATGCTGCACCCAACGCTCGCATCTGCCCCACCCCGCGAGAGCCGCCGCTGCACGCTCAACTCTCTCTTTCCCGATCCGGAACGAAAGCCGAACCCATGACGCAAACCCGCACCCGCAATCGCCGCATCGTCCTGAACGCTCGACCGGACGGCGCGCCGACCGCGCAAGACTTCCGCCTGGAGCACCTCCCGATGCCACAGGCCGGGCCGGGCCAGGTGCTGCTGCGCACGCTGTACCTGTCGCTGGATCCGTACATGCGCGGGCGCATGAATGACGAAGCGTCGTACGCGTTGCCCACGGCCCTCGGCGACGTGATGGTGGGCGCCACCGTCTCGCGCGTCGAGTCTTCCGGACACGCCAGCCTCAATGCCGGCGCCCTGGTGGTGGGTGCAGCCGGCTGGCAGGACTATTCGCTCGCGGACGCCGAGGGACTGAACGCGCTGTACCCGGAGGATCCGTACCCGTCTCGCGCGTTGGGCGTGCTCGGTATGCCGGGCTTCACCGCCTACATGGGACTGCTGGACATCGGTCAGCCGGTGGCGGGAGAAACCGTCGTGGTCGCGGCCGCCAGCGGCGCCGTTGAATCGGTGGTCGGACAGATCGCCAGGCTCAAAGGTTGCCGTGTCGTGGGCCTCGCCGGCGGGGACGAGAAGTGTCGCTACGTTGTCGACCAGCTAGGTTTCGACGACTGCATCGATCACCTTGCCGACAATATGGCAGACGCGCTCGCGGCCGCCTGCCCGGCAGGCATCGACGTGTACTTCGAGAACGTTGGCGGCGCGGTGTTCGACGCCGTACTGCCGCTGCTGAACACCCGCTCTCGCATTCCGGTGTGCGGCCTGATCGCCAGCTATAACGCCTCCGCGTTGCCGGCAGGTCCCGACAGGCTGGGCCTGCTGGAGGCCACGCTGCTGAAGAAGCGCATCCGCATGCAGGGCTTCATCACAATGGCCGATTACGGGTCGCGCTGGAACGAGTTCGCCGGCGCGATGCGAGAGTGGGTGCGCGAAGGGAGCGTAAAGGTCCGCGAAGACATCGTGTTCGGTCTGGAGAACGCACCCGACGCCTTCATGGGCCTGTTACAGGGCCGGAACTTCGGCAAGCTGATCGTGCAGCTGGCGTACGAATGAGGCATGTGGCCGCAAGGCGGCCACATGCCATCAGGGTGCGTGCCATCACGCGGTCTGCCGGTAGTTCACTGTCCCGCGTGCGCAGCCCAGAAGGCGTTGACCTTGACGCTCTCGGCCACAAAGTTGTCCTTTTGGAAGTTCTGGTCCTTCTTCACGTGCGGTGCGGCCTCCAGCGTCGACTTCACGGTGGCCAGCACGAGTAGCTTGTTGCCGGGCGCTGCCTTGAAGCTCTCCCACGGCACGGGCACGTACTTCTCGTCGATGCCGAAAATGCCTCCCCTCCCGATGACAAGGTAGGCGACCTTGCCGGTCTGCGGGCTCATCACGATGTCGTCGACGCTGCCGAGGTCTTCCCCCTTCGGATTCACCACGCCCGCACCGAGCAACTGGTCCGAGCGAAACGCCATGTCACCGCCGGAGACGGACACGGCAGCAGCGATCTGCTGTCGGCGCCAGGCCGACACGTCCAGGCGCGGAACCTTGCCACTGCTCAGGTCCGCCGCATAGGCGACATACACGGTGCGCGCGGCGCTCAGCGAACTCTCGCAGGCCTCCTGGTCACCGCGCTGCGCCAGGATGTTGGCCGAAGCGATGAGCGTGCGGACCTCGTAGCCCGGGCGGACGTTGGAATAGCCCACGCCTGCGACGTTTGGTTCCGCGACATAGCCGTACCCATAGCCGTACATCGGATAGCCATACCCGTAGCCGTAGCTGTGCAGCCAATAGCCTTCCTTTTGCAGCTGGCCGTCGAATGCCTTCAGGTCGGTGAGGCACTGCTGCGCCGGTTTCGCGGCTGCGGGCTGGGCGAGTGCCCCGGGCGAGAAGACTCCGAGGCAAACCGATGCGGCGAGAGACGCGATGTCCGACCGAGAGAGAGAGAGTTTTTTCATGATTCGTAACCTTGGATGGGGCTTCAGACTTTGTCTTCGGTGGCGAACGAGTCAGACCAGTAGCCCGCACGTCCGTAGTGGCCGCGCAGGTCGATGTCCGACTGCATCCTCCAGGTCTCGCTCGGGTCATAGACGGGCGAGGACTTCACTGCATCACGGCTCAGGTCGACCGACACGGTTTTGTCCGACCAGTGCACGCCGGTGATCCACTCCGGTGCCACCAGCACTTGGTGGCCCATCCACCAGTTGCTCGTGTCGACCACGAGGTAGCGGATGGCCCAGGTTTTCTGGTCCACCAGAAAGCCGGAGACATGCCCGATCTCACCGTCGTTCGCCCGAAGGTGATAGCCGGTGACGGCCTTGCAACTGCGCAGGTGCGGATCGTCGTTGCGGTGGCGCTGCCGCTCGGTGCGCAGATAGGTTTCCATCTCGCGTTCCCGCTCGGCGCGATCGATGCCGTAGCCCATGTAGCCGGGAACCATGCCGTAGGGATAGAGACCGCCGCCCCACAGGCCGGCCCCGCCCCAATAGTTGCCGTAGCCGTAGTACCCCATGTACTGCGCTTCGTTCTGCCGCGAAATGGGCTTTTCGGTGTCGACGTCCGGACTGTTCTTGACCTGCTCCTTGGTGATCGACACCGGGAACGTCTGGCCCACCCAGTTGGGATTGTGGATCGCAACGGGGGAAATAAGGACCTTGCGGCTCGTGAGCCAGGAGCCCGCATCCACCACCAGGTAGCGGACGACCCACGTGTCATCGTCGAAAAAGAAATCCTTGACCTCGCCGATCTCGCCGTCGGTGGCCTGGATCACGTACTTCTCGAGTTCATGTGTGCTTCGCAACATGGGAATGTCCTTTCAGAATGCCGAATCGGATCGATCGACGGAATGCGTCATCGCGGGGGTTCAAGAGACCAATGTCATCGCAACCGCCCCGGCCGTCTGTTCGCCACCGCACGCGGCGCGTCAGCGACGACGCCGGTTCAGGTGTCAACCTAGTCGCGCAGAGCCTTGAATCCCGAGATGACGTCCGATAGTTCTTCGTCGATCTTGGCTTGCCGCAAGCGATGCAAGGCGTCTTCGAGCGTGCCCAGCATCTCGTCGATGTTGCGATCGGCACGGTCCATGGCAGCCAGTCGGCTCGCGTTCTCGCTCGCGAGCGACTCGGCACAGGCGCGAAAGATGGAGACGAAGAGGTACTCGCGGATCAAGGCACGCAGGGTGGCTCGGTGCCATCGCATCGGCGTGCGCGTCGTGAACCACGCAGGCGTGGTTCACGCGCATCAAGCGGGATGTCATGCTGGCGCCCATGCGCCCGAGTCCGATCATGCCGATCTGCATTCCTTGCCTCCTGTGTGGTGGATGCGAATGACCACCGCGTGCTCGCAGCGATCGTCGATCAAGGGAATGACCGAGCCGGACAGAGCCATGCCGTCCAGCATTAGCGCAGGGCCTTCACCCTCCGACGACTTGGTCAGTACCTTTATTCGATAGACGGTCTCTCGATAGCGATAGTTCACTCGAAACGAAACCCAATGTTCCGGCACGCAGGGAACGATCCGCAGCGCATCCGACTCGACCTGCAAGCCCAGCAGCGACTCCAGCACGAAGCGCAGCATCCATCCGGCCGACCCGGTGTACCAGGTCCATCCGCCACGGCCCGCGTGCGGGGGCAACGCATAGACATCCGACGCCATCACATAGGGCTCGGTCTGGTACGTTGCGAGCGCATCGGTCGAGTCGGCGTGGCGGACCGGGTCGAGCATGCGGGCGAGTTCCCACGCGCGCGGCGCATCGTCGAGCGCCGCGAACGCCATCGCCGACCACACGGCCGCATGCGTGTACTGCCCGCCGTTCTCGCGCACGCCGCGCGGGTAGCCCTGGATGTAGCCGGGGCTCGGATCGGAATGGTCGAATGGCGGGGCAAGCAGTCGAATGAGGGCCGCGTCGCGGTCTACGAGACGACTGTCGAGCGCTTCCATCGCCTCGCGCGCGCGACCCGCATCCACCGCGCTCGACAGCACGGCCCAGCTCTGCGCGATCGCATCGATGCGGCATTCGGCGTCATCGGAACTGCCCAGCGGCGAGCCGTCGTCGAACCAACCCCGTCGATACCAGCCACCGTCCCATGCGCTCCGCTCGATCGCAGCGCGCAGCCGCACGGATTCGGCGGCACAACGTTGTGCGAAAGGCAAATCGCCACGTCGATCGGCCAGTCGCACGAACTGCACGAGCACCGTGTCGAAGAAGAAGGCGAGCCAGACGCTTTCGCCCTTGCCGTGCACGCCGACGAGGTTCATGCCATCGTTCCAGTCGCCGCCGCCGATCAACGGCAGGCCGTCTGCGCCAAAGCGCAGGCCGTGCGTGATGGCGCGCACGCAGTGCCCATACAGGCTGGCTGATTCGGGCGACTCGGCAGGCAGGTCGTAGCAGGAAACCTCGCCGTCCTCGAGCGCCCTGCCCGACAGGAAGGGCACGGGCGCATCGAGCACCGCCATGTCGCCGGTGACGAGGGCGTAGCGACAGGTCGCGAGCGGCAGCCACAGGTAGTCGTCCGAACAGCGCGTGCGCACGCCGCGGCCCGATGGCGGGTGCCACCAGTGCTGCACGTCGCCTTCGGGGAACTGGCGGCCCGCGCTGCGCAGCAGGTGCTCGCGCACGAGCCCGGGTGCCGCGTGCACCAGGGCCATCACATCCTGTAGCTGATCGCGGAAGCCGAAGGCGCCGCTCGACTGATAGAACGCGTTGCGCGCCCACAGCCTGCACGCCAGGGTCTGGTACGGCAGCCAACCGTTGACCAGCAGGTCGAGCGACGGCTCGGGCGTCTCGACCTGTACTGCGCCGAGAGTGTCGCTCCAATGCCGGTGCACGGCGGCCAGAGCCTCGCGCGTCGCGCTCGCCCCGCGCCAGCGCGTCGCGAGCGCTTGCGCCGCCTGCGGCGTGGTGCCGGCACCAAGGCGAAACACAATTTCGCGCGTCTCCCCAGCCGCCAGCTTGAACGGGACGCGGAGTGCGGCGCACGGATCGAGCGCCGCACCCGCCGCGCCGCAAAGGTGTTGCGACGCCATCGCTGCGGGATGGCGCAGGCTGCCGTCGTGCCCGATGAAGGCGCGGCGGTCGCAACACACACTCGTGCCAGCCGCAGTCGCTTCGTCGACATCGAAGAAGGCAGTCCGCCCCGAAAAATCCGTGGTGTACGCATTGGTGGCGTACACGGTGCCGTCGCTGGCGTCGACGCGCGTGCTCACATGCATCGCTGTATTGCGTCTCTCGTCGCCGAGGACCCATTCGAGGTAGCCGGTGACGCTGAGGTGTCGCATCCGGTCCGACCGGTTGATCACCTTCAAAACCGAGAACTTGATCGGCGCATCGATGGCCACGAAGATCGTCAGTGCGGTTTCGAGGCCGTCCTCGTGGTGCTCGAAGACGCTGTAACCGAAGCCATGGCGCGTGACGTAGGGCGTCGCGCCGGGGCACGGCAGCAAGGTGGCCGAGGCGTAGCGCCAACTGTCTTCGTCGCGCAGGTAGAACGCCTCGGTGTTGGGATCCGACACCGGGTCGTTCGACCAGGGCGTGAGCCGGAAAGCTTGCGCGTTCTCGCTCCAGGTCGCGGCACTGCCGCTCTCGGACACCAGCGTGCCGAATGACGGATTCGCCAGGACATTGACCCAGGGCATCGGCGTCATGTGATTTGGTGTGACCGTGACCACGTACTCGCGCCCATTCGGCGTGAAGCCGCCGATGCCGTTGCGAAAGATCAGGTCACGCTGCGCAAGCGGTGGCGACGGCTCGGCAGAGCCTTCGGACTCGGCCGCGGCCACGGCGCTGTCCGGTGGCGAGACACGGTCGCCCACCGGCCGACGTTGCGCGAGCTGCTGCGGCAGCAGCCCATCGCGATCGTCGAGCACGACACGGGCCACGGCCTGCAACAGATCGCGATCGGCAGCCGGCACCTGCGCCAGCGCGAGCACGAAGACGCCGCCCGGCTTGCCGAGCCGCTCGACATCGACCAGCGCAGTGAGTCGCTGTTGCAACGACGCCCCGGAATCACCGCTGTCGTCGACGAGCACCACGAGGTCGACAGCGAGACCCGACAGGCGCCAATAGGCGTGGGCCCGGATCAGTTGACACGTCAGATCGAGCCGGACCGAATCGGCCGCCAGCAGCAGCACGATCGGCAGATCGTCGGAGACCGCATAGCGCCACAGGCCCGCCTGACCTTGCCGGTTTCTCGCCAGCACAGCGGGGTCGGCCCGCATCGCCGCATCGGGCATCAGAAGCGCCCCGGCCAGTTCGGTATAAAGCCGCGCATCGTCGGCACTGGCATGCAGTCGATCGAGAACGGCCTGCGCGGTAACCCTCGCGCCGCCGTCCACACCGTCGGCCGTCGTGCGGTCCCGGTACTTGCGCATCAAGTCCACGCAGGCCTTAAGGGTGGCGCCGACGCCGCTGATCCAATCGACCGTCGTCGATTCGCCGGGGGCCAGCGACACTGCGCAACGGATGCCGGCCATTGGGTCGAGCACCGGACCGGCGCTGCCCGACAACGGTGCCCAGTCCTCCATGGCCTGCGGATCGGTCGGATCGCGACCGCGGCCTACGAATCGCGCGCGATCCGTCTCGAAAGACAGGGGCTCCGAAGGCGGCTGTTCGGTGACGACCTGATGGAACCAGGTCGGCGTTTGCTCATCTGGGGAGCGTGCACGCCGCCTGCACACGACCGCCTGCAACTCGTGCAGCACGTCGGTCTCGACAAAGAGCTTTTCGAACGCCGGATGCGCCGCATCGGCAGCGGCAGATCCCAGCACGAGCTCCGCATAGCTCGTCAATGCCAGCCTCCGGCGGATCGACGAATGGTTGGTGATGCAAAGGCGCCGCAGTTCGACATCATCGTCAGCCGACACGGCGACCATGGTCTGAATCTCAATGTCGTGCGCTCGCACACGGAATGCCGCGAGGCCCCGGGAGAACTGCGCCTTGTACACGCCAGCCCGGGCCGCGACGGGGTTTCGGGTCGTCGACCACACCTCGCCACCGTCCATGTCCTTGATGTAGCAGAACGCACCGTAGGCTTCGCACGTGGCGCCCTCTCGCCACCGAGTGAGCGCAAGGTCGTTCCAGCGGCTGTACCCACCGCCAGCGTCGGTGACCATGACGTGGTAACGCCCATTCGACAACAGCTGTACGCGCGGTGATGTCGACTCACGCATCGGCATTGCCCTTGGCGCGGCAGCGCAACGCATGCGGATCTGGCGTCGCTTCGCGAAATGAGTTCATGCCGACTCCTTGATTAGGCGACGGCGTCCGGAATATGAGCGTTACCCGTCATAGAAAAAGAGTCTGAATCGGCCCGCCGGACAAGTCTGTTCGTTGACGCACAGACGGCTTCGCGCCTGCCTTCTAAAACCGAACACCGAACTCCCGGAACCCCTGCCCATGAAGAACGATCCGCTCAGCCCGGACCTGCTGCACCAGATGAACGCCTACTGGCGGGCCGCCAACTATCTGTCCGTCGGTCAGATCTACCTCTACGACAACCCCCTCCTCAAGGAGCCGCTGAAGCTGTCGCATGTGAAACCGCTGGTCGTCGGACACTGGGGCACGACACCGGGCCAGAACTTCATCTACGTTCACCTGAACCGGTTGATCAAGGCCCACGACCTCGACATGTTCTATATCGCCGGGCCCGGGCACGGAGGACCCGCGATCGTCGGCAACGTGTACCTCGAAGGCTCCTGGAGCGAGGTCTATCCCGACGTGACACAGGACGAGGCGGGTCTCAAGAAGCTATTCAAGCAGTTCTCGTTTCCTGGCGGGATCTCCAGCCATGTGGCACCGACCACCCCGGGCTCGATCCACGAAGGTGGCGAGCTTGGCTATTCGCTCAGCCATGCCTTCGGTGCTGTCTTCGACAACCCCGAACTGATCGTGGCCTGCGTGGTCGGCGACGGCGAAGCGGAGACAGGTCCGCTCGCCACTGCATGGCAGTCGACCAAGATGCTCGACGCGGTGACCGATGGCGCGGTCCTGCCGATCCTGCACCTCAACGGCTACAAGATCAGCAACCCGACATTGCTGGCGCGCATCGAGCACGACGAACTCGAGCAGTTCTTTAGCGGCTGCGGTTGGACACCCCTGTTCGTCGAAGGCAACGATCCGGCGACGATGCACCAGCTAATGGCCCGCGCGATGGACGAAGCCCTCGAGATGATCCACCAGGCGCAGCGCGATGCGCGCGAGCGCAAAAGCGCGACGCGACCGCGCTGGCCGATGATCGTGCTGCGGTCCCCCAAGGGTTGGACCGGGCCGAAGACCGTCGACGGACTGCCCGTCGAGGGGACTTTTCGTTCGCACCAGGTTCCGCTGCTGGTCAATGCCCAACACCCCGAGCATGTCGCCCAGCTCGAGCAGTGGATGAAGAGCTATCGGGCCGAAGAGCTGTTCGACGCGAATGGGCGCCTGCTCCCTGAACTGGCTGCACTGGCACCAGATGGCAACAGGCGCATGGGCATGAATCCACATGCCAACGGCGGCTTGCTGCTGCACGACCTGCACATGCCGGACTTCCGCGACAACGCGGTGACAGTGCCGTCGCCCGGTGCGCTGCAAAGGCAGGACACGATGGTGCTTGGCCGGTTCCTCGGCGATGTGGTGCGGCTGAACGAGGGCCAGCGCAATTTCCGCGTCTTCGGCCCTGACGAGACCTTGTCGAACCTGCTCGGCGCGGTCTTCGATGTGACAAACCGGCAATGGGACGCGACGACCGTGCCGAACGACGAGTTTCTCGCGCCGGCCGGCCGGGTCGTCGACTCGATGCTGAGCGAGCACCAGTGCGAAGGCTGGCTCGAAGGCTACCTGCTGACCGGCCGGCATGGCCTGTTCAACAGCTACGAGGCCTTCATCCGCATCGTCGACTCGATGTTCAGCCAGCACGCCAAGTGGCTCAAGGTAACGCGCGAGCTGCCGTGGCGACGGCCCATCGCTTCGCTGAACTACCTGCTCGCCTCGCACGTCTGGCAGCAGGACCACAACGGCTTCACGCACCAGGACCCGGGCTTTCTTGACCACGTCATCAACAAGAAGGCCGACATCGTGCGCGTTTACCTGCCACCCGATGCGAATTGCCTGCTGTCGGTCTTCGACCATTGTCTGCGCAGCCGCAACTACGTCAACGTGGTGGTGGCCGGCAAGCACGCCCTGCCGCAGTGGCTCACGATGGAGGCCGCTGTGGTGCACTGCACCGAGGGTATCGGTATCTGGACATGGGCCAGCAACGACCGGGGCACAGAACCCGACGTGGTGATGGCCTGCTGCGGCGACACGCCGACGCTGGAGATCATGGCGGCTACGTCCATCCTGCGCGAGCACCTGCCGGGCCTGAAGATCCGCGTGGTCAACGTTGTCGACCTGATGAAGCTGCAATCGGCCAGCGAGCATCCGCACGGACTCGATGAGGCCGACTTCGATTCGCTCTTCACCCGTGACAAACCCGTGATCTTCGGCTTCCACGGCTACCCCTCGCTGGTACACCGCCTGACCTACCGCCGCACCAACCGAAACCTGCACGTGCACGGCTACAAGGAAGAGGGAACCATTACCACGGCCTTCGACATGCGCGTGCAGAACGAGCTGGATCGCTTTCACCTTGTGCAAAAGGTGCTGGACTGCCTGCCCCACCCGGGCAGCAGGGCCGACTACCTCAAGCAGATGTGCCGCGGCAAGCTGGTCGCGCACAAGCTCTACATCGACGCGCATGGCCAGGACATGCCGGAGATCCTCGAATGGAAATGGGGTGCCCCGACACAGGAAGACAAGCGATGAACGCGAACACACCGTCCCACCTTTCGCATGCGCAGCGCCTCGTTCTCACGGCGCTGCTCGAGTCCCGGCGCGTCGCTTTCGAGCGCCTGAGCACCTTGCAGCTGGAGGGCCAGTCGCAGGTCGAAGCGGCCCGCCGCGTCTTGCTGCAGGACGCCGACGACGCACGGCAGCGCGAGGGCACCCACGAGGCCGAAGGCATCGTTGCGGACATCGACAGCGGCGAGTACACGGCGATCCGCGCTGCGTTGGAACGCATTCATGGTGCCGCCTACGGCCTGTGCGTCGATTGCCACGTCGAGATTCCGTTCGACCGCCTGCAGATCGAACCCCAGACCTTGCGCTGTACTACCTGTCAAACCCTTCACGAACGGAAATCCAAGCCATGAGCCTCTTTCACGCGGTCGCATTCGTCGACCATCAATCCGCCCACCTGCTGCAGTTCGCACCCGACGAGAGGGTAGAGCAGCATGTACACGAGCAGCTGAAGTTCACACGCCAGCATCACAGCGGCGTGCGCACCGAACACGAGTTCTTCGGAGCCGTCTGCGATGCGTTCGACGGCATCGCCGAAGTGCTGGTCGTGGGCGGGCACACGAGCGTCGCCGACTTCCAGAGTTATGTGGGGAAGCACCGGCCGCAGACGATGCCCCGCATCGCCGGCTACGAAGTGGTGGACCACCCGACCGACAACCAGCTCGTCGCGCTGGCACGCAGCTTCTTCGTGAACCACGACCGCATGGTCGGCACTCGCGTGCCGACCTGAGTCTCGGCGCACACGGGCCCGTCAGGTCACCAACACCGCCGCCCCCTCGAAGCGGCCCGCGCGCAGGTCGGCCAGTGCCTCGTTGGCCTTTTGCAGCGGATAGCAGGTGGTCTTCGTCACGATGCCCATGTCGGGCACTTGGCTCAGAAAATCGAGCCCGTCCTGACGTGTGAGGTTGGCCACCGAGAGCAACTCCCGCTCTTCCCACAGGAGGCTGTACGGGAAGCGCGGAATGTCGCTCATGTGGATGCCGGCGCAGACGACGCGGCCACCCTTGCGCACCGCCTTCAGCGCCAGCGGCACCAGCTCACCGACCGTGGCGAAGATGATCGCGGCATCGAGTGCCTGCGGTGGTATCTCGTCGGACCCGCCGGCCCAGGTGGCACCCAAGCTGCGCGCGAAGGCCTGGGTCTTCTCGTCGCCCGGGCGGGTGAACGCGTGCACCGAACGCCCCTGCCAGCGGGCAACCTGGGCCAGGATGTGCGCCGCCGCGCCGAAGCCGTAGAGGCCGAGGCTCCTGCCCTCGCCCGCGATGGTGAGCGCGCGCCAGCCGATCAGGCCGGCGCAGAGCAAGGGAGCGAGCGAGGCATCGCTTCCCTCCTCGGCCAGCGGAAAGGCAAAGCGCGCATCGGCCACCGTGGCGGTGGCGAATCCGCCATTGCGCGTGAAGCCGGTGAACACAGGGTGGTCGCACAGGTTCTCGCGCTGCATCCTGCAATAGGGACAAATGCCGCAGGTGTGACCCAGCCACGGGATGCCCACGCGCTGGCCGATCGCCAGGCCGGAGACGCCCGCGCCGAGCACATCGATGCGGCCTACGATCTCGTGGCCCGGGATGATCGGCACTTGCGGGTGCGGCAACTCGCCATCCACTACATGCAGGTCGGTGCGGCACACGCCGCAAGCTGAAACCTGCACGCGTATCTGGCCCGGACCGGGCTGCGGGTCGGGCAGCTCGGTCCAGACCAGGGGCGCGTGCAATGCGTTGAGGACCATGGCGTGCATGAGAGAACCCTTTGCAGTCAAGTGGCTTCGGTGACTTCGTGGACCGGCTTGCCGGTCCTGGCGAAAGCGTCGACGTTGGCCATCGTGGTGTCTGCGATGGCTTTCATCGCATCCGCGGTGAAGAAGGCCTGGTGCCCCGTCACCAGCACGTTGGGGAACGTGAGCAGGCGCTCGAATACGTCGTCGCGGATCACTTGGTCCGACTTGTCGTCGAAGAAGAGTGCGGCTTCTTCCTCGTAGACGTCCAGGCCGAGGTGACCGATGGCGCCGCTCTTGATGCCATCGACCACCGCTTTTGTATCGACGATGCCGCCGCGGCTCGTGTTGATGAGCATGGCACCGCGTTTCATCTTGCCGATCGCGGCGGCGTCGATCAGGTGCCGCGTCTGCGGCGTCAGGGGGCAATGAAGCGTGACGATGTCGGCCTGCGCAAGCAATGTGTCGAGCGATACATACGCCACGCCGATTTCCGTGCACGCGGGGCTGGGCTCGATATCGCTGGCCAGCACCTTGCAACCGAACCCGGTCATGATCTTCGCGACGCTGGTCCCGATGCGGCCGGTACCCACGATGCCCACGGTGCGGCCGTGGAGGTTGAAGCCGAGCAACCCCTCCAGCGCAAAGTTGCCTTCGCGCACCCGGGCGTAGGCACGATGGATGTTGCGGTCTAGCGAGAGCATCAGCGCCACCGCGTGCTCGGAAACGGCCTCGGGCGAGTAGGCCGGAACACGCGCGATGACGATCCCGAGTTTCTTCGCCGCGGCCCGATCGACGTTGTTGAAGCCCGCCGACCGCAGGGCCACGAGGCCCACATCCAGCGACTTGAACGTTTGCAGTACCGCGCTGTCGACCTTGTCGTTGACGAAAGCGCAGACGGCACCCGCGCCACGTGCCAGGACCGCGGTATCGGCCGTCAACTGCGCGTCGAGATAGTGGAGCTTGTGCCGACCCGAGCACGCTGCGTTGATGAATTGGCGATCGTAGGGCTTGGTGCTGAAGACGGTGATTTCCATGGGGTTCCTTTGCATCGTGCCATCGAGAGGTCGCGGCAGGGGTATTCGGTCTTGACTTCGGACGGTCCGCGGCTGCTAGGCGATGGCAGGCTTCGGCACCTTGCCGGATGCCTTGTCGATCTTGGGCGCGGTTGCGGACGAGCCGGTTTCGCGCAGAAAGAAACTCAGCACGATGGCCAGCACCACGCCACCGACGAGTGGCAGAAACGCGGTCTGGAATTCGGCCAGCGTCATGGTGGCGCCTTGCGCGGGCAGCATCAGCCGCGAGATGAAGGGCGACATGATCCCGGTCGTGACGAAGACGAGAAAGTTCATCGCGCCGGCCGCCGTGCCCTTGACCTCGGACGGGTTGACCTCCTTCATCATCGCAAAGGGGATCATGGCCGCCCCGGATGCGATCCCGAGTACTAGGGCAACGCTGTAGCGAGGGAGAGTTCCGACCGGAACGTAGATCGCCGAGAGCCCCGCAGCGAGCATGAGCAAGGCACCGCAGATCAAGACGGGTTTCCGGCGGCCGATCTTGTCGGAAATGTAGCCAAGCAACGGGCAGCCGATGACCCAACCGATCGGAACCATTGAGGCATCGGTCGCGGCAGCCGCCATCGTCATGTTCTCTCCGCCGTGCAGGAAGGAGGTCGCCCAGACCAGCGCGCCGATCGTAGTCGGCAGAAAGAGCAGGCCGCCCACGACGCCTGCCAGCCAGCTTTGCGGGTTGTCGAAAACGACCTTGAATGGCTTGACGACGCTGGCCAGCGACAGTGCACCGTGATGTCTGGGGCTGTCGCCCTTGTCAGCCGGCATGATGAACCAGGTCGCCACGGCCAGCACACTTCCGACGCAGGCGAATGCAATCCATACTGACTGCCAGGGCACATGGAAGCTTCCGCTCGGATCGATGGCCATGTGCACCGGCTTGGCGCCGAACGCAGCGCCCGCCATGCCCAGGCATTGCGTGAACCCGATGAACATCGCCAGCATGCGCGCGGGCAGGTAGCGCGCCGCCACATAGAGGACGACCCGATGAACGCGAAGATCGCGCCGATGGCCTGCAGCACGAACCCCACCATGCCGGCGGCTTCACTGCCCTGCGCGAAGACCAAGCAGCCGACGCCCACGACAGCGATCCCGAAAGGAATGGTGCGGCGAGGTCCATACCGGTCAAGCAGGACACCGGCTACCAGCGCCATCACGGCGTAGGCCACGTAGTAGGCCGAGATCATCGCGCCGATGTGGTTGGCACCCCATGCGGCGGTCAGCTCAGTCTGCATGACGCCGGGCGCAGATCGCACGGCGTACTGGAAAAAGTAGAAGACGGCGCACAGCAGCCAGGCGACGAAAAAAAGAGGTTTCAAGTCGTATGGCGGCGCGGTGCTGGACGACGCTGGCAGAGGTGCCGTCCCTCGCGGCGATGCAGGCGGCGCGGCCGCATTCGGGTTTTCGACCGAGGGGGTCATGATGCTTGATCCTGTTCAGAGTTGTGCGGGTGGTTTGGGGATGTAGAGTCCTGTGCGATAGAAACGCTGGAGCGGCGGGGCCTCCTGTCCTGGAGGTTGCGCAACACGGTGGGCAGCAGGTCGGGCAGGTCTTCCGCCATCAGCCCCGGCCCGAAACCGGATGCCGCCGCGCCATGCAGCCACACCGAAGCGGCCGCCGCGAGGAACGGCGCCATGTCCTGGGCCAGCAGCCCGAGCACCATGCCAGCCAGCACGTCACCCGCGCCCGCGGTGGCCAGCGTCGGCGGCGCATTGGCGTTGATGATGGCGCGCCCGTCGGGTGCGGCAATCACCGTGTCGCTGCCCTTGAGAACCACGATGGAGCCGCTGGCCTGCGCGGCAGCGCGGGCACGCGTGAGCTTGTCGGCGCCCATGTCGATCACACCCTCGAACAGGCGTTTGAATTCGCCTTCGTGTGGGGTCAGCACGCAAGCGCCGGTGAGGGCGTTGAACAAGGTTACCGGGTCGTCCTTGAATGCCGACAGGGCGTCGGCATCGAGCACGGTCGCCCGTCCCGTCCCGAGCATCGCCAGCACGCGTGCCCGCGTGTCCGGCCCCACACCCGCGCCGGGGCCGATCATCAGTCCGGTGTACCTGCTGTCGGCCAGCAGGTGTTCGAGGTCTTCGAGCCGAGTGATGGCGCTCACCATCACGCTGGTCAGCGCGGCAGCGTAGACCGGCAGCGCGGCGGCGGGCACCGCGACGGTCATGAGGCCCGCGCCCATTCTGGCGGCCGCCCTCGCGGCCATGCGTGCCGCGCCGGTGGTGGGCCAGCCGCCCCAGCCCAGGGCGTGCCCGCGGGTGTATTTGTTGCCGTCGGCTTGCACCACCGGCAGCGCGTCGACCCACAGCGTCGGATCGTTCTCGAAAGTGTCGGGCGTGAAGTGTGCGAACACCGAGGCGGGTGTGCCAATATCGGCCACGATCAATTCGCCGCACAGGCTGCGGCCCGGTTGCAGCAGATGTCCGGGCTTCTTGCGAAAGCACGTCACCGTGAGCGCACAGGGCACTGCGCCCGCGCTGGCGCCGGTATCGCCCATCACGCCGCTGGGGATGTCCACCGCAACGAGCGTCATCTGCCTTGCGGCTACCTCAGCCAACGTTCGAGCTGCCATCCCTTCGAGCGGGCGGCTCAGACCTGCGCCGAAGATGGCATCGACGATGAGCGCGGCGCCGTCCAGCGCTGCGGGTGTCAGCGCCTCGATCGGCCCGCACCACAGCCCGGCGTGGTGGGCCGCTGCGCCGCGCAGGCTCTCGCGTGGCACCAGCAGCGCCACACGCACCGGCCAACCAGCCTCGGCCAGCTGGCGAGCCGCCACGAAGCCATCGCCGCCATTGCTGCCGGGGCCGCACAGGACTAACACCGGGCGCGAGGTCCAGCGCTGTTGAATGGCCTGGGCCACGGGACGACCGGCGTTTTCCATCAGCGCCATCTCACTGATGCCACAGGCCACCGTCAAACAGTCCGTAAGCGCCATCTGCTTGGCGGTGAGCAGGGCCGTGTCGCAGTTCATCGCATCTCGGTTGCCGGGGGTGTCAAACGCCAGCACCTAGAGCCGTCGCATGCGCCGGCTGGGGAAAGTCGGCGGCGCGCGCTACAGCCTCGCCCGCCGCGAACTCGGTGCGCAATTCGTGGACCTTGGTCATCGCACCGTCGAAGGCGTCGTTGCCCAGCAGCAGATGGTCCGGCGGATGGCCTGAGACCACCGCGTCGATGAGCGCATTGACGGCACGCACGGGATCGCCCGGCTGCTGGCCGGAGGAGGCGCGGATCTGGCGCCGCACATTGCCGGCCGTGGCGATGTAGTCATCGATCTGGTGCTTGCTCTCGTTGGCGGAGCGGCCGGCCCAGTCGGTGCGAAACCCGCTGGGTTCGACCACCATCACCTGAAGACCCAGTTCAGCGACCTCCTGCCGCAAGGCCTCAGACAAGCCCTCAACGGCGAACTTGGTGGCGCAATACTGGCCCAGCGCCGACATGCCGCGGATGCCGGCCAAGGAAGAGAGGTTGACGATGCAGCCGCGCCGACGCTTGCGCATGTCGGGCAGCACGGCCTGAATCATGCGGGTCAAGCCGAAGACGTTGACATCGAACATCTTGCGCACCTGGGCCTCTTCACCTTCCTCGATGGCCGCGAAGTAGCCGATGCCGGCGTTGTTCACCAGTACGTCGATGCCGCCGAAGCGGTCCTGCGCCGCCTTGACCGCTGCGACAACCTGGTCCTGCCGGGTCACGTCGAGCGTGAGCACCAGAACGTTGTCGATTGCGCCGAAGCCTTCCAGGGCGGCGGGATTGCGCGAGGTCACCACCGTCCGGTAGCCATGGTCGATGGCCTGTCTTGCGAGTTCGAGACCGAAGCCTGTGGAGCAACCGGTGATGAACCAGATGGGTGGCTCGGTCGCGATGGCGTTGTGAACTTGGGTATTCATTCGTTTACCCTCACGCCAGGATGGCCGCCTTCATGCGGCTGTAGTCGTCGTGGGTGATCTCGCCCCGCGCATAACGCTCGCTCAGGATGTCCTGCGCTTCCTTGCCGAGGGGCCTGCCGTAGTTGCGATGGACGCGGTAGGTGTAGCCCCAGTTCCCGGCGCTCGAGAAGATGAGGATCATCATCCCGAACCAGAGGAACCAGCCCCAGCCCGAGTACCAGTCGTTCCAATAGGTGCCTGCCATTTTTCAAACTCCTTCAGTGAAAGGGATCTACCCCGAAAAGCCTGGTCGACGCAGAGGTCTCACCGGGCCGAGAAATCGAGCACCACGCGCGAGGGCACCTCGCCCCTGGACAGTCGCTCGAACACATCGTTGATGGCCGACAGCGGCTGCAACTCGATGTCGGCCTTGACCTGGCCTGCGGCAGCGAAGGCCAGCGCCTCGGCCATGTCTCGCCGGTTGCCGACGAAGGAGCCGCGGATGGTGATGCAGTTGGCCACCACGTCGAACAGCGGCGTGGGGAATTCGCCCGGCGGAATGCCGACCAGCACGCAGGTGCCGTGCTTGCGCGTCATGCGCACGCCCTGCTCGAAGGCGGGCAAGGAGGGCGCAGTGATCAGCACGCCATGCGCGCCACCGCTCGTGGCCTTGACCACAGCCGCGACCGGGTCGCCCTGCTTGGCATTGACCACCGCATCCGCACCCAGGCGCGTCGCATGTGCGAGCTTGCCGTCGTCGATGTCGACCGCGCAGACGTGCAGACCCATCGCCCTGGCGTACTGCACCCCGAGGTGACCGAGCCCGCCGATGCCCGAGATCACGACCCACTCGCCCGGTCGGGCCTGGGTTTCCTTGATGCCCTTGTACGAGGTGATGCCGGCGCAGATCAACGGTGCGGCGTCGACCGCCGACAGCCCGGCCGGAATGTGCGCGACGTAGTTCGGGTCGGCGATGATGAATTCGGCGAAGCCGCCGTTTCGGGTGTAGCCACCGAACTGGGCCTCAGCGCAGACCGGCTCCTGTGCCGCCAAGCAGAACTCGCAGTGCCCGCAGGCGGAATAGAGCCAGGGCACGCCGACGCGGTCGCCCTCCTTCACCGCCGTCACCCCTGTGCCGAGCGCGGTGACGATGCCGATGCCTTCATGGCCTGGCGTGAACGGCAGCGGCGGCTTCAACGGCCAGTCGCCATCGCGCGCGTGCAGATCGGTGTGGCACACGCCGCAGGCCTCGGTCTTGACGAGGATCTGGCCCGGTCCGGGCGTCGGCACATCGAGCTCTTTCATCACCAGGGGCTGGCCGAATCGTTCGACCTGGGCGGCTTTCATCTTGGGTGTCATGGAGAATCCTTATGTTGAAAATCTTTCAGGCCGCGGCTTTCAACCCGAGCCCGCGCACCGCTTCGATCATCTCGACCAGCACGGCTTGTGCGTCGCCATAAACCATGTGGCAGTTGTGGCCATAAAAGAGCGCGTTGACGATGCCTGCATAGC